>JAKAMS010000339.1 GCA_021812745.1 Bacteroidota bacterium
TATCACTTGATGAATATTCATCTATAATTTTTTGATAATCTTTCATTGCTTCTGAATAATTTTTTGCTTTCGCTTTTGCATTTGCAGAATCAAAAAGTGTTTTCTCTTTATTCGAATCGCATCCGTTTAAGAGAAGAACAATAACTGCTATAACAGTAATAAGTTTTTTCATACATGTCCTTAAATTTTTAGATTTCTCGGCGGCAAATATACAATCAATGATAAAGCTAGGAAAGGGATTTATTTATACGTAGGAATGTCCGCCCATTTTCATCGAATCTCCCCTGCTATTTGAAATTTTTCTTCCAATTGATTCGATCTGAAATTGAATGCTTTTTTTGCTGTCGAGGGGATTATCTCTACTCCCTTTCCGATCGGGATAAATTTGATACCGCTCTCTGTAAGGGTTCGGCGTTAAATCCGGCATAATTACATTGGCGCCTACATTCAAACCTTTTATACGCCCAACTTCATCCAAAGTAGCCAAAGCCGTTGTAGCTGGTATATGAACTTGTTTTAGAACAATTCTTCCCACAGCCATAACGCGCAAAGTTAAATCAACATCGCCGGCAGATTTGCTTTTGTATGGAGTTTCAGGTGAAGAGATAAACGGACCGAAAGCAGCCATATCAAGATCAAGTTCTTTGCAGAGCAAAATATCCTCGGCAATATCTTCAACCGTCTGTAAAGGAAGTCCTATCATATTGCCGGAGCCGATTTGATAGCCGATCTCTTTCAAGAATCTCAAATGAGCTAGCCGGTCATCCAATCTTTGTTTATTATGATATATCGAATATAGTTTCGGATTGGCAGTTTCATGTTTCAATAAATAACGGTCGGCACCAGCCATTTTCCATGCTCGGTATTCATCAAATCCTCTTTCGCCTAGACTTAAAGTAACAGCGAGTTCTGCTTTTTGTTTGATCTCATAAATGATATAAGCAATCATTGCAGTATCAAACTGATGATCCTCTCCGGATTGTAGAACAACCGTATAAATTCCAAGATTAGAAATGACGTGAGCTGTTTCAATTATTTCTTCCGGCGTCATACGGTAGCGTTGCAGATTTTTATTATCATCCCTCAATCCGCAATAGATACAATTCTGTTCGCAATAATTGGATAGTTCAATGATTCCGCGCAGATGCACTTCATTGCCGCAATACTTAGCGCGTACTTCATCCGCACGGTCAAAAAGTATTTGCTGTTCTTTCTTATCACTAAGATTAAGAAGAAAAACTATCTCTTCTTTTGAAAGATTTTCTTTGTGTAGTATTTCGTCTAAGTTCATTTTAAAAATGTTACCTTCGACAGTCCCATTAAATCATCTTTTTTTTGATCAGGAGTTTACATAAATAAATATTGAGTGCTAAAAGAAAACATCCCGTTCCCCGCCGTTAACTCTCTTTATCATCTCATCAGTTTTACGTTTTGTAGCGCCGTCTAATCCTTCAATTTCTTTTATGATAAATTTTTCTGCAGTTTCTTTAGTTGCAGCAGAAGCAAATTCATTTGAATATTCTTTAAATGTTGAAAGTGCATTAGGTACACACAACTTTCCGATATTCCCGCTTTTCGCTAATTCCATAAAGCGGTCACCTGTTCGTTCCGAACGGTAGCACGCAGTACAAAAACTTGGCAGAAAATCCAATTCACAACAATCCTTTACAACTTCATCAAGCGTTCTGTGATCACCAAGCTGAAATTGTTCCATCTCATGGTTCTCTTCGGATTCATTATAAGCACCGGGAGAAGTTCTGCTGCCAGCACTGATTTGAGAAATTCCGACTTTGAAAAGTTCTCTTCTTAATTCGGCGCGTTCACGAGTTGATAAGATTATGCCAGTATATGGAACAGCAAGGCGAATTACCGCGATTAATTTTTTGAATGATTCGTCATCAACTGCAAAAGGAGGATTATTTGCCTCGGGCGCATTTAATGCCGGCTCTAGCCGCGGAACAGAAATAGTATGAGGACCAACACCGAATCTTTGATCGAGATTAAATGCGTGGCTGAGCATTGCAAGAGTTTCAAATTTGTAATCTGTCAAACCGAATAACGCGCCGATGCCAACATCATCAATGCCAGCTTGAAGCGCGCGGTCCATAGCAAATAACCGCCATGCGTAATCTCTCTTGGGTCCTTCGGGATGCATATACATATACGTATCGTAATGGTAAGTTTCCTGAAAACATTGATAAGTTCCAATACCAAAACTTTTCAAAGTTTTAAAATCTGCTATGCTCAACGGCGCTGTGTTTGCGTTAATACGGCGGATATTACCGCCGTTAATGTTAACATCATAAATTGTTTTAATTGCTTCTCCTATAAATTCCATACTGGATTTTTTAGGATGTTCACCGCAGACAAGCAATACTCTTTTGTGACCCTGCTTAACTAAAAATTCCGTCTCACTTTTGATCTCATCCAATGTTAAAGTTTTGCGTGTTAATTCTTTATTATCCTTACGAAATGCACAATACAAACAATTGTTAACACAAAGATTAGTAATGTAAAGCGGAGCGAACAAAACCAAACGGTTACCGTAAATCTTTTCTTTAACTTCCCTCGCTGTATGAAAAAGTTCTTCTGCAATCTCCGGATCACTAATATTTAGAAGAGCGGCACTTTCTCTCAGCGTTAGACCTTTTGCTTCTTTTGATTTCTGAATCGCTTCCCTTTGAATTGCATGATCGTTTAGTCTGGCATCATCAATTAAGGAAGCAATGTAAGATTCGTCAATAAATTCCATGCTGGTCTCCGCAAGTACAATTTAATTTCTTTCAGTTGGCTAGGTGATACAACAAATATACCAGTGATATTATCGGTAGAATGTGGAGATAATTAAGGTATTATGGGAAGAAATAGAAAGTTTTTCTTAAAAAAGAGAATGCAGCAAAGTTTATAAGAGAGCATTCATTGATACTGAAAAACAATCGAAGAACTATAGAATTACAAAACAGCGTTTTCTGGTATTTCGATGTATCCACGTGTTGCATTAAGTACGCATCTAATACCGTATGGAATAGTAATATTGTCTTTTATATGACCGTGCTTGATGTTATAAAGCACAGGCAATTTTTTATTCTGAAAATATTCTATTATCACTTCGTTAAGAGTAAATGATTGTTTGGTAGGATCTTGTTCAACGCAATCTACAAAATGACCAAGCATAACACCGCTGATCTGTTTGAATATTTTCGCAAGACGCAGTTGGTTCAACATCCTATCAATTCTGTAAGGCGCTTCATGAATATCTTCTAGCATAAGAATTGCACCTTTTAGCTTTGGAAGATATTCCGTTCCAATCAGAGAATTTAACAAACTTAAGTTGCCTCCCAGAATTCTACCGGATGCTCTGCCTTTGTTTAATAGATAAAATTTTTCTTTTCGCGGATTTTGAATCTTGCCAATTTTTTTATTTGATGTGATCGTCCGCCAAAAAACTTCTTCCGTAAAAGCACTCACTTCATCATGAAAATCAACCGCAACCATTGGACCTGCAAATGTTATTAAACCGCACTTTGTAAAAAATGCAAGTTGTAAAGCGTTTATGTCGCTGTATCCTACAAAAATTTTAGGATTGTTACGAATGAGTTT
>JAKAMS010000340.1 GCA_021812745.1 Bacteroidota bacterium
TTAGCAAAAGATTTACTAAAAGCCGGCGCGGCAGCAATCTTAAAAGATGTTTATAATAATGCGCGGGCAAAATGAATTCACTAAGAAATAAAACAATTCTTATTACCAAGAGTGAAATTGAATGCAAAAAGAATCTGGATTCTTTGAGAAATGAAGGTGCAGAATTAATTTTTTGTCCAACCATCAAAATTTTGCCCGCGACCAATTCTCCTGAACTAGATGACGCATTAAGAATGTTTAGCCAATTTGACTTTCTAGTGCTTACTTCTGCCAATGCTGTCGAGGTTTTTTTTGATATTACCACAAAAAAAAGATTGAATCTGTCTAAGATAAAAGTTTCTGCAGTAGGCAAGAGCACAGCTTATGAATGCGATTCTGTTGGAATTAGAGTAGATATCTTACCGGAAGAATTCAGCGCAAAAGGATTGATTGAGAAGTTTTCTGAATTCGATTTGGTTGATAAAAAAATACTTATTCCCGGCTCTTCACTATCAAGCGGAGAACTTAATTTAGGTCTCTCAGAACTTGGCGCGCAAGTATATTCAGTCCCGGTTTATGATGTTATTCCAAACGATTTGAACAATTTAAAAAATGAGCACAAGAAAATTCAGAAGAAACATCCCAACGTTTTTGTTTTTACGAGTCCTTCTTCATTTAACAACTTTCTCAGAATAATGAGTGTTACGGATTCTGATAAGTATTTTGGAACAAGTACAATTTGCGCTATTGGAACCACTACTGAAAACGCAATAAGAGAAAAAGGACTTGTCGTTCATATAGTTCCCGAGACTTTTTCGCTTCAAGGTATTTCGGAAGCGATTATAAAATATTTTCAAATTACTGCTAACATAGCTTAACCGGAGGATTCTTGACCAAATTAAAAAACGATTTATTTCTACGAGCTTGCAAAGGGAAATCAGTTGAATATACACCGACGTGGATAATGCGTCAAGCCGGAAGATATCTGCCGGAATACCGAGCAATCCGCAAAAAAGCAGATTTCATTACTATGTGTAAAACTCCGGAACTCGCTGCAGAAGTTACAATTCAGCCCGTTGATATTATCGGCGTTGACGCCGCAATTATATTTTCCGATATACTTGTAATTCCCGAAGCGATGGGAATGCGTCTGGAAATGATTGAAAGTAAAGGTCCAAAACTTTATAATCCAATCCGCTCAATGGATGACGTTAATAAACTGAAAGAGATAGATCCGGCGAAAGATTTAAAATATGTTCTTGACGCAGTCTCTCTAACAAAAAGAGAATTGAACGGTCGTGTTCCGTTAATAGGATTTGCAGGCTCGCCTTGGACATTAATGACTTATATGGTTGAAGGCGGCGGATCAAAAAGTTTTTCGGAGATAAAAAAATTCATTTATAATCAGCCGAAAGCAGCACATATGCTGCTGGATAAAATTGCAGATGCTGTTGCAGATTATCTTTCAGCAAAAATTGAAGCCGGTGCAAATGCCGTTCAGATATTTGATACTTGGGGCGGATTACTTTCTCCGGCTGATTTTGAAGAATTTTCTCTAGCGTATATTCAGAAAGTCGTGTCGCAAATCAAAAGAAAAGATGAACCGGTAATTGTATTTGCTAAAGGCGTTCATTATAAATTGAGCAAACTTGCAAACTGCGGCGCAGATGTTATTGGTCTGGATTGGACAATGGAACTTGGAAAAGTTAGAAGTAAGATTGGAAACAAAGTCGCTCTTCAAGGGAATCTCGATCCGACAGTTTTATATGGCGATAAAGATAAAATTAGAAAAGAAGCGATAAAAGTATTGAAATCATTTGGTAAACATAACGGACATATTTTCAATCTAGGTCACGGTATTTTACCGGATGTTCCGCCGGAGAATGCGAAATATTTAGTAGATGTTGTTAAAGAGGAAAGTAAAAAATTTCACTTAAAGTAAGATTTTAAATATTTATCAACAAAATAGAATAATCATTAATTATTGAGCGAAGCGATTCTTTCCTTTTTTGAATGAAATGATTCTTTCATTCGTGAAATAGATTGCATGTTTCAATAGAATGGAGCGATTATGTTTAACATAGATCTCGACTTAATAAAAAAATACGATAGACCCGGACCGCGGTATACAAGTTATCCTACCGCTCCACATTTCAATGATTCATTCACACCGGAAAAATATTTGGATGAAATTATTCGCACAAATAACGAATCCAATCCTCCGGAACTTTCGCTTTATTATCATCTTCCGTTCTGCGATACACTTTGCTATTTCTGCGGATGTAATATGATAATTACACGCAACCGTGACCGTATTCAAGAGTACATCAAATATCTCAAAAACGAAATTGATATGCTTCGTGCTTATATCGTTCCCGGTCGCAAAGTAGCACAGCTTCATTGGGGCGGCGGCACACCAACACATCTTAATCCCGATGAAATTACTGATTTGATTTCTTTCATCAATAAAAATTTTGAAATAAAACATGATGCTGAAGAAGGATGCGAAATTGATCCGCGCGGATTAACCAAAGAACACCTTGCCGCTCTTAGAGGCGGCGGATTTAACCGTATAAGCATGGGCGTTCAGGATTTCAACGACAAAGTGCAGAAGGCGGTTAACAGAGTTCAGCCGGAAGAAATAACTCGGCAAGTTGTAAGCTGGGTTCGTGAACTAGAGTTTCAAAGCATCAATCTGGATTTGATGTATGGACTTCCCTTTCAATCTTTAGAAACTTTTGGCAAGACTGTAGACGCTACGATAGATATTTCTCCTGACCGGATTGCTGTTTTTAATTATGCCCATGTTCCGTGGATGAAAAAGCATATGGCTCTCATCAAACCGGAAGATTTGCCAGCGCCGGAGGAAAAATTAGAAATTCTTAAAATGACGATCGAAAAACTTACAAACGCAGGATATGTTTTCATTGGAATGGATCACTTTGCAAAACCGGATGATGAACTTGCAATAGCTCAACGTGAGAAAAAATTATACCGCAACTTTCAAGGTTACAGCACTCACGCCGGAACAGATTTGTATGGTATGGGAATAACAAGCATCAGTCAAGTCGGGCGCTCTTATTCACAGAATTTGAAAAAAGAAAAAGAATATTTTGACGCTCTTAATAATGAAACTTTTCCGATTGAACGAGGAGTATATTTGACCGATGATGATCTTTTGCGCCGTCATGTAATTACAAAAGTAATGTGCGATTTTGAACTTGATTTTTCGTCTGTTGAGAAACAATTCGGAATAGAGTTCGATAAATATTTCAGTAACGCTATAAAAGGAATGGATGAATTTATTGGCGATGGTCTGGTGGAAATTAAAAACAGAAAACTTACTGTTACATTAATGGGAAGACTGCTCATTCGTAATATCGCAATGAATTTTGACGGATACATCGAACGTAAAGAAGATACAGCAAGATATTCGAGAACAGTATAATTTTTTAGAAAGGAATCTCTTTTGCAGAAAACTGCGGTAGTTCTATTCAATCTTGGCGGACCGGATTCTATCGAGGCAATCGAGCCGTTTTTATATAATCTCTTCTGCGATCCGGATATTTTTAATCTGCCATTCGGACAAAAACTTTTTGCTAAATTAATTTCCAGCA
>JAKAMS010000341.1 GCA_021812745.1 Bacteroidota bacterium
ATTAAAACATCTGTAGATTTTATGAACCAGTTTTCTATTTCTGCCGCACATGAATTAAAAACTCCATTAACAATTTTGCGCGGTGAAATTGAAATTACACTTAAGTCCGAAAAAACTCCGCAGCAATACATTGAAGTTTTAAAAAGCAATTATGAAGAAACCATTAGAATGATCAAGATCGTTGATAATCTTTTCTTCATTTCGAAGAGCGATAATGCAATGATAAACATAAACTATCACGAGATCGAGTTAAATTCATTCTTAAATTCTATAGTAAAGAGCTTGGGAATTTTAGGTCAAGACAAAAACATGTCCTTGGTCTTAGAGAAGTCGCCAAATTTAATTATTCAGATTGACGTCAATTTAATGAAACAAGCATTATCCAACATCATAGATAATGCATTCAAGTTCGGCGATGAAAATACAGACGTAATCATCTCCGTAAAAGATTTGGACGAGAAAATAAAAATCAGCGTTTCAAATACGGGAGAAAAAATTCCTTCCGAAGAAGTTGAGAAAATATTTGATCGGTTTTACCGCGCCGATAAATCGCGCACAAGAAAAACTGGGGGAGTCGGTCTTGGATTGTCTGTTGTTAAATCAATAGTAAGTCTTCACAAAGGAACTGTAGAAGTACAATCAAAAGAAAATTCATTAACTACTATAAGTGTTTTCCTGCCAAAAATTTAGAACGTCATATACAAAAACGGCGCTTAATAGAGCGCCGTTTTTCTCAAATCAGTTTAGAGTTCCTATTGGTGTTATTTCAGTATTAAGAGCAACTTCCGCAACTCTCACTCTTATAACACCTCTACCAATCATGCCAAGAGCAAGAGCTGTTCCTTTCGATAAATCTAAGTCCCGCCCATCAATATATGGACCTCTATCGTTAATTCTAACAACTACAGATTTACCGTTTTTCAGATTTGTTACTTGAAGAATTGTACCAAAAGGCAAATATTTATGAGCAGCTGTAAGAGCCATCTGGTTATATTGTTCGCCGTTAGCGGTTGTCTTTCCATGAAAACGCGGACCGTACCATGATGCCGTCATAACTCCCATTTGGTTAAAGTTTACAGCCGTCATGCTTGGTTCAGCATCTCTGCTTATGATTATCTTAGCTGCACCATTATTCTCGCTCGCAGACGTATCGCCAAAACCAATAAACCCTACGCTTGCGGCTATTAGACTAACGATGATAACTATTTTTAATCTTTGCAAATATTACCTCTTTTTTATTGAACATACCTTTTAAAGTTGGAGTAAAGGAAAAACTTCAGTTCGAAATACAGGTGAAGTTAATTCTTGAGTCGTGAAGTGAACCTAATGCTGGTTCGTCTTGTATTCTCTGCAAATGGCAATGAAGTATTTGAAAGAATATAATTTTTGAGGAGATAGATTGATAATTTTTCTGAATATCCGGATTGATCGTTTTCTGAATTATGGGCTACATTAGTTAGTAAACCGCTCTGACTGGAAGCCGAAAGACCAAGGGTTACATTTTCGGCAATTTCCAAAACTGAATTGCCAGAACACCGCAAAGACTTCACATTATATGCGGGTTTTGAAAAAGCCGTTCCTGCAGTTACCAAGAGAACTAGGATAAAAAAATATGTCAGAACTTTGCGATTCACTAAACCACTTTTTTGTTTGCTTCAAAAATTGACGCCCCAAATTTAATCATTTAGGGGTATAAGAGACAACCTTTTGAGGTTGTTGCTGCCATAATTTGGAAAACAAAAATGCTGTTTTTAAGCGATTTTCAAAGAATTTAGTCGGTTGACGAAATTTTTTGGTTCTGATTTTCTAAAAGTAACAGAAAAATAGCAACAACAACTTCAACTTTAGAGCATAATCGGGCGACATGTCTTTTATTCGAGAGCCTTTATTAAATCCTTCATTTAAATTTTGCTTCTCCCTTTAGTCTCAATCAAAAAACTATCTCATTCACAACTCCAATTTAAAGTCTTCCCTCTTTTTCATAAGTTACATGTTATAAAAGAAAGAGAAATGATGACAAAAATTACAGCATTCATTCCATTTGTGGATGAACAGACAACAATAGATTTAGTCAACCAACTACGGCTAATCCAATCGCTTGATAAAATAATAGTTCTTACTCAAGGCTTGCCGAGAATACAAATTACCGGCGTAGAAGTATTACAATACGACCGGATTGAAAGCTCGAAAACTATACGATCTATTGCAAAAATAACTGAAACCAGATTTGTTTTAATAATAACAAAGCCGGTAAAAATTGATTTAGGAAGTTTTGCGGTTGAACGATTTCAAAGTGTTGCTAACGATACCGGCGCGGGAATTCTTTATTCCGATTTTTATGAGACAAGAAACGGGAATCTAGAAAAACATCCGACAATTGATTACCAGACGGGAAGCCTCCGCGACGATTTTGATTTTGGTCCTCTCCTTTTTATAGACACAACGGCGCTAAAAATTGCGGCGGAAACAATGGAACACAATTTTGAATATGCAGGGCTTTATGATCTTCGCCTTAATCTCTCCCGTCAAAAATTAATTAGTAAAATTCCAGAATATTTGTACCAAACCACAGAAGCCGATTTTCGAAATTCCGGTGAAAAACAATTTGATTATGTTGATCCGAAAAACAGAATTGTCCAAATTGAGATGGAACAAGCGGTAACAAATCATCTAAAAAAAATAAATGCTTTCTTAGAACCAAAATTTAGAGAGATTGAATTGCTTGAAAACGGGTTTGAGGTAGAAGCGTCTGTAATTATTCCGGTAAAAAACAGATTAAAAACAATTGGAGATGCCGTTAACTCCGCATTGAAACAAAAAACAGATTTCCCGTTCAACGTAATTGTTGTGGATAATCATTCAACGGACGGAACAACAGAGCTATTACGTTCTCTTGCGGCTAATCATAAAGAGTTGAAACATATCGTTCCTAAAAGAAAAGATTTGATGATCGGTGGATGCTGGAACGAAGCGCTTCACTATAAATCGTGTGGAAGATTTGCTGTGCAGCTTGATAGTGATGACCTATATAAAGATGAAAATTCACTGCAATCGGTTGTTAATCTTTTTAGAAAAGAAAAATGTGCGATGGTAATTGGTTCATATATTTTAACTGATTTTTTATTAAAAGAAATTCCACCCGGTTTAATAAATCATAGCGAGTGGACAGACAATAACGGCGCAAATAATGCCTTAAGAATAAATGGGCTTGGCGCACCGAGAGCTTTTTATACACCTATTTTGCGCGAGATTAAAATTCCCAATGTCAGCTATGGAGAAGATTATTTTCTTGGAATAACTATCTCCCGTGATTATAAAATTGGAAGAATCTACGAACCGATCTATATTTGCAGGCGGTGGGAAGGAAATACAGATTCTGCTCTCGATATTTATAAACTAAATAACAATAATCTCTATAAAGACCGTCTCCGAACTTTTGAAATTCTTGCAAGACAAAAGAAGAATAAAATAAAATGATGATCGAAGAGAAACCCGAAAAAAATTCCGGCACAGAATGGTGGGCTGAACGTACAAAGAAATTGCTCGATGAACAGGAAACTTCCTGGCCGTTATTAAAAACCAATTACCAGA
>JAKAMS010000342.1 GCA_021812745.1 Bacteroidota bacterium
TATTTGATCCTTCTTATACAATGGCAAGCGTTATCGCAAATGAATTTACAGAAGCTACTTCCGAAATGTATCTGAGTGCATTAATTCAATTAGCATTAGTATTATTTGTTATCACAATTATTATTAATGCGTTTGCTCGTTTACTGGTTTGGAGTATGAATAGAAAATGGAAAACAACATAATGAATTCAAGATTTTTCCATTACAGAAGAAAAATAACAAGTTTCATAATGATGTCTCTGACTTTTGTTGCAACGTTGGCTGCAATCATTCCTCTCATATTCATTTTCTATTACACAATTTCCAAAGGTATCACATATTTAAATCTTGATTTTTTTATTGCAATGCCTAAACCGGTAGGAGAAACCGGCGGAGGAATGGCAAATGCAATTGTTGGAACGTTAATTCTAATTGGTATTGGCGGGGCAATAGGTGTTCCAGTAGGAATTATGACCGGAACATATTTATCCGAATTCGGCAACAACAAATTTGGTTTTATGGTTAGATTTTTAACCGATGTTCTAAGCGGTGTACCTTCAATTGTAGTTGGTGTTGTTGCATATACAATGGTTGTTTTGCCGATGAAACATTTTTCTGCAGTTGCCGGCGGAATCGCACTCGGCATATTAATGATTCCAACTATAACAAGAACAACCGAGGAAATGATAAAATTAGTTCCTCATTCGTTAAGAGAAGCCGGTTTAGCGTTGGGAATTCCGAAATGGAAAACAACTTTAGCAATTGTTCTTCGTTCAGCATGGAAGGGGATTGCTACAGGAGTGTTGCTTGGATTATCAAGAGCGGCAGGTGAAACCGCGCCGTTATTATTTACAGCTCTTGGAAACCGTTTCTGGTCAACAAGTATCGGTCAACCGATTGCTTCTTTAACTGTTTACATATACGATTATGCAAAATCACCTTTCGAAGATTGGAATCAGCAGGCATGGACTGCGGCACTTGTTCTTATTCTATTAATATCAATTCTAAGTCTGGTATTTAGAATAATTACCCGTTCAAAATATAAAACGAATTAAACATTCTGGGGAAAATGGAAATTAAATTATCAATAAAAAATTTAGATGCTTATTACGGCAAGAATCAAGTTCTAAAAAATATCTCGCTGGATATTCCGAAAAATAAAGTTGTAGCAATCATAGGTCCATCTGGCTGCGGTAAATCAACTTTTATTAGATCTCTCAATCGAATGCATGAAGTTGTGGGTGGAACAATAAAAGGTGAAATTCTTCTGGATGGAGAAGACCTAACCAAAACAGACCCGGTATTATTGCGTAAGAGAGTTGGAATGGTTTTTCAGAAGCCGAATCCGTTTCCATCAATGTCTATTTTTAATAATGTTGCCGCAGGTTTGAAACTGAACGGTGTCCGTAATAAAAAACAAATTACTCCTATTGTTGAGAAGTGTTTAAAGCAAGCCGCTCTGTGGGATGAAGTAAAAAATAATTTGAATGACTCCGGTGCGAATATTTCCGGAGGACAGCAGCAGAGATTATGCATTGCGCGAACTCTAGCAGTAAACCCAGAAGTTATATTGATGGATGAACCAGCCAGCGCGCTCGATCCAATATCTACAACCAAAATTGAAGATTTGATTTTTGAATTGAAAAAAGATTATACGATTGTAATTGTTACTCACAATATGCAGCAAGCCGCGCGCGTGAGCGACTACACAGCGTTTTTCTATATGGGCGAACTAATTGAATTTTCCGATACAAAAAAAATGTTTACATCGCCAGATAAACAACAAACTGAAGATTATATCCGTGGACGTTTCGGATGACAAAAGGGAAAAAATTATGAAAGAACATTTTCAAGAAGAAATAGAAGAGTTAAAAAGCAACCTTATCAGAATGGCATCGGTTGTTGATGATCAGGTTGATAAAGTTATAACCGCTTTAGAGACAGGCAATATTGAGTTATGCAAAGGAGTTAAAGCGAGAGATCTGGAAGTAGATGCATACGACAATTTGATCCAAACTCAATGCGAAAATATAATTGCACTTTTTCAGCCCGTGGCAATTGATTTAAGATTAGTAATGTCAGCTATAATGATTAACAATAATTTAGAACGCTGCGGAGATATTGCGGTGAATATTTCTCAACGTGTTAAAAAAGCCGGAAATGAACGGGCATTGATTGTCGAATCTCAAATAATTGATATGGCTCGGATTTCTCAGACAATGTTGAAGAACGCTATTGATTCATTCATTAGGAATGATACAGAATTGGCAAGCCAGGTAATTGGAAATGATGAAATAGTCGATAAACTGAATAAAAAGCTATTCAATTTTCTTGTCGCAAAAATGCAGTCCAATCCGGAATTGATAGAACGTTGCACACATCTTGTTGTTATGACCCGGCATATTGAGCGAATGGCAGACCATGCAACAAACATTGCGGAAAATTTAGTCTTTTACGTTGAATCGAAAATAATCGCTCATAGAAAAAAACTTGAAAAGCATGAGGATGATAAATAAAACAATGGCAAGATTGTTTATTGTGTATTCAAATTATATTCTTAATAATTTAGTCTTACGTTAAAATTACTTCAGTTCTTCAAATCTAAGTCCCTTTCTCTAATTTTCTTATAAAAGGACGGGTTTTTTCTATTTTCATCTTATCAATCAGATTTTTAGAATTAAATCCATTTGGAAAGAATCACTTCAAATTCCTAACTTTGCACATCATTTCAAAAATTAATTTAATCAGTGTTTACTTACCGGAGGAGTCAATGTTTAAGAAAATATTAATATTTAGTTCGGCACTTTTGCTAATCGTAATTATGTCGGGTTGCGGTAAAGGAAAAACATCTATAACATTAGCAGGTTCTACGGCTTTTCAACCGTTTGCAGAAAAACTTGCTGACCAATATATGGCTACCAATAATAATGTTGTTATTACTGTTCAGGGAGGTGGCTCGGCAGTCGGAATCCAATCTGCAAACTCCGGCGCAGCTCAAATCGGAATGGCTGATCTTGTAACTCTCCCTAAGGAAGCTAAAGATTTAATCGCTACGGTTGTTGCTAAAGATGGAGTAGCCATCGTAGTCAATCCCTTAAATAAAGTTACTGATCTGTCAACAGATCAAGTGCGGGATATCTTTAACGGGAAAATTACTAATTGGAAAGAAGTCGGCGGTATAGATGCACCAATTACTGTTGTATCGCGAGAAGCAGGTTCTGGAACAAGATCTTCATTTGAACAGATCGTTACCGGAATCAATTTGAAGAAAGATGCTTTAATACAGGATTCAAACGGTACCATCAGAGAAACTGTTGCTAACGATGCCAACTCTATCGGTTATGTTTCTCACGGTCTTCTTAATGAAAAAATAAAAGCGCTTAAAATTGACAATCAAGAATGCACTGTAGAAAACATTGTTAACGGAAAATATAAATTGGTTAGACCGATCTTCTTGCTTGTGAAAGGATCATTGGAAGGAGAATCAAAAAACTTTATAGATTATATTCTTTCTGATGAAGGGCAGAAGACAATTAAAGCAGAAGGGTTGTTGCCTGCAAAATAATTTATTTTTTATTCCGGAAGATTTTTGA
>JAKAMS010000343.1 GCA_021812745.1 Bacteroidota bacterium
AAAGATAATGCGATCACAGCTCTCAAAGAAATTAATGTTCCAATAATCGGTATCAATTGCGACCTCTATCCGGTGCGGGAAGAAGAAAACCGCAAGTATGTAAAATCTTACGAATTAAAAATGATGAAAGGAGTTGGTCATTTTGTTATGCTCGAAGATCCGGCAAAATTCAATCAACTTCTTAATGAGGCAATTAATGAATTGTCTGGAAAAAATTAATAGGAGTTAGAAATGAAATTGAAATTAGTCTTACCATTATTGTTGATTACGGTATTATCTATTCATGCACAGATTAAAAAAGATTATCCAATTCACCCAATACCTTTCACACAAGTTCAAATGACAGACGGATTCTGGTTTAACAGAATGGAAGTTAACCGTACTGTAACTATTCCGTATGCGCTAAAGCTTTTAGAAGAAACCGGGCGTATTAAAAATTTTGCTATTGCCGGAAAACAAGAATCAGGCGATTTCTGCAGCAAATATTATTTTGATGACTCGGACGTTTACAAAGTAATTGAAGGCGCATCGTATTCGTTAATGTTAAAGCCGGATAAAAAATTAGAAGATCAACTGGATAAAATAATTTCGCTGATTGAATTAGCGCAGGAAAAAGACGGCTACCTCTATACTGTTCGAACAATGGGCTCTCACAAATTTGAACAAGTTACAGGATCATCACGATGGTTGAATGAAGAGGGCAGTCACGAGCTTTATAATCTTGGTCATCTCTATGAAGCGGCGGTAGCGCATTTTATGGCAACTGGAAAAAGAACACTGTTTAATGTTGCGCTTAAAAGTGCCGATCTGGTAAATAATGTTTTTGGACCGGGTAAGTTAATGCTTCCAAGCGGACATCAAGAAATCGAAATTGGTTTGGCAAAACTATACCGTGTTACCGGGGAAGAGAAATATTTAAAGCTCGCTAAATTTTTTCTTGATATGCGGGGCAATTATGCAAACGGAAGAAAATCATGGGGAGAATATAATCAAGATCATAAGCCTGTAATTGAGCAGGACGAAGCCGTCGGACACGCAGTAAGAGCTGGATATATGTATTCCGGTATGGCGGATGTTGCGGCTCTTACGGGAAATCAGGATTACATTAATGCGCTCGATAAAATCTGGGATAATGTTGCCGGCAAGAAAATCTATTTGACCGGCGGAGTCGGCGCATCCGGTTCATGGGAAGGATTCGGAAAAAATTATGAATTGCCTAATGCGAGTGCGTACAACGAAACTTGTGCTTCAATTGCAAACGTTCTCTGGAATCATAGAATGTTTTTGCTGAAAGGTGATTCAAAATATATTGATGTGCTTGAACGGACTCTTTACAACGCGCTTCTTTCCGGTATCTCTATGAGCGGCGATAAATTTTTCTACCCTAATGTTTTAGAATCATTTGGTACACACGAACGTGCCGCTTGGTTCGATTGCGCATGCTGCCCGACTAACGTAACCCGTTTCATAGCCTCAGTTGCAAATTATATTTATGCCACTAAGGATAATCAGTTATACGTAAATTTATTCACGAGCAATCAAACTGAAATAGAACTAAAAGATGGTGCCGTTAAACTTCAGCAGGAAACAAACTATCCTTGGGATGGAAAAATAAAAATCACTGTGTCGCCGAATAATGGATCTCAAGAATTTTCACTTGATATAAGAGTTCCAGGATGGGCTGAGAACGAACCAATCGCAAGCGATCTATATAAATTCACAGATATTCAAACGAAAAAAGTATTGTTAACTGTTAATGGTCGGCAGATGCCATTAAATATTGAAAAAGGTTATGCTCAGATCAATAGAAAATGGAATTCCGGGGATGTGGTTGAGTTAACTCTTCCGATGGAAGTAAGAAAAATAATTGCAAACGAAAAAGTTGAAGCAGATAGAGGAAGAATTGCACTTCAGCGCGGACCGCTGGTTTACGCCGCAGAATGGAAAGATAATAAAGATGGTTTGGTACATAACATATTGCTGCCGGAAAATTCAAATTTGCATGCGGAATTCAAACCTGATTTGCTAAATGGAGTGGAAATAATTAAAGGGAACGCTTTTGGTTATAGAATTAGTAAAGATAAAAAAGGATTGGAAAAATCAGAGCAGAATTTTGTGGCAATTCCTTATTACGCTTGGGCTCACCGCGGTAAAGGAGAGATGAGCGTTTGGATTGCAAAAGATGAAAGCGCGGTTAGACCTTTGTATGGCGAAACAATTTTAACCAACGCAAAATTAACTGTCTCTCATGGAAAAAATCCTCAAGCAATGAAAGACCAACTGGAACCTCAAAGTTCTGCAGATGAATCACTACCTTATTTCCATTGGTGGCCAAATAAAGGTGAAAAAGAATTTGTTCAAATTGGTTTTGAGAAACCGCAAGAAGTATCAGCGCTGTCAATCTATTGGTTTGATGATACAGGAATTGGCGAGTGCCGTGTTCCGCAATCGTGGAAAGTTTTTTATAAAGAAGGAAACGACTGGCGTGCTGTTTATCCTACTAATGTGCATCCTTACTTAACGGAAAAAGATAAATACAATAATGTAGAATTCGAAACTGTCAAAACGCCTTCTATCAAAATCGAAATTCAATCTCAAAAAGATTTTGCAGGCGGCATACATGAAATAAAATTAAAATAATATCGAAAATGGTCGGCGCATAATTAACTTTTCAATTTGTCATTCAATTTTGAATGGTAGCAAAGGAGAAACAATATGTTCAAAACAATCAACGATTTCTTGGAAGGCTGGAAATATGAGAGTGAAGCAACACTCAAAGTATTACAAAATTTGACAGATGAATCTCTCAAGCAAAAAGTTACTGAAAATGGGCGTTCACTTGGATTTATTGCGTGGCATATTACAAATACAATTCCGGAAATGCTTTCTAAAACCGGGCTGCCATTTGAAATGAGCGAGGAAACTCCGGTTCCCAATTCTGCAAAAACTATTTATGATGAATATGAAAAAGGATCAAAAGCAGTCAATGAATTAATTTCAAAATTGTGGACAGATGAAATGTTGAAAGATGATATTAACATGTACGGTCAAGTTTGGAAACGGGCGAATGTTTTAGCTAGTCTAATTGCACATCAAACACATCACCGCGGACAAATGACCGTACTTATGAGACAAGCCGGTTTGAAAGTCCCGGGCGTTTATGGTCCTGCAAAAGAAGAGTGGACGCTTATGGGAATGCCTGAACAAGAATAAAATCAATGTTTTTAAGGCATTTAATAAAAAGCCATCTTATTGCTAAACATTTGAAAATTAATTACGATTATACATTGATAAACCGACAAGCTTTAAACTTTTCTAAGAGAATTTATCTCTAATCTTCTACTTGGGGGTGAGCGTAATTATTTAATTTATAGCTTGACTAAAATAGTAACACAAATTGATGCAAAAGCATAAAACATATTTTAGATTATTATTCATTTTTCTTTTTCCCGCCACACTTATTCTATCTCAGAACAAAGTTGATACTCTTCTTAAAACGATCGAGCAAAAATCTGATACTACAAAAATCCGTCTGCTCAACGATTTTTGCTTCACGAATAGAAATAAAT
>JAKAMS010000016.1 GCA_021812745.1 Bacteroidota bacterium
TTGGATTTGGTCTGGGATTAAATTTTTCTTGATGCCATCCTCTGCCGATAATCCAATCGCCCGGCTTGGAAGATTCAACAGCTTTAGCAACAATTGCTATTACTTCATCCCAATTTTTAGCGCCGTGTAAATCCAAAATTTGTTTGGAGTTCCCAATACCAAGAAAGTGTGCGTGGCTGTCATTGAACCCCGGGGCAACAAACTTTCCATTTAAGTCAATCACTTTGGTAGAATCACTCAGATAATTTTTAATTTCCTCTGTAGAGCCGACGGCAAAAATTTTTCCGTCTTTTATTGCAACTGCTTCCGCTGTTGGATTTGTATCATCAAGTGTTGCAACAACACCATTTATTAAGATCAAATCGGCCGGATTTTTCACAATTTTTCCTCCGCAACTTTGAATGAAAATCAACATCATTAAAGAAAGCGCTGTGGTTAGAATATTCTTAAAATTCATTTACACCTCTTAATCTTACTGTTAAATGTAAAAGCAGCATAAAAACAAGAATTTAATCCTTCAGCGAAAAATTTCTGTTTGTTCTATTTAATATGCTCACTTATTTTTTTCTTATTTCCCAACTCTATATTAAATATGCTACTTCCGGTTTACAATTACTACTCCGCCTATAATAATTAATCCGCTAGTCAAAGTTAATATTGAAATTTGTTCGTTCAACAATAACCATGAACCGAAAAAAGTAACGAACGGTTCTATGTATAAAAAAGCGCCGACTCTGGACGCATCCATCTCGCTTAATGCCTGAGCCCACAAAGTGTAAGCAACTCCGGAACAAAGAATTCCTAGAAACAAAATTGATCCCCAGCCGCCAAAGGAAAGATTAACTACGTCTGAAATATTTTTTTGATTGATTGTAAACGGCGCAATAATAAGAGCAACAATAACAAATAAATAAAATGTTGTTGTGACCGGTGATAAAGTTAGAGTTGCTTTTTTGCTTGCCAGCGAATAGACCGACCAAGTTACTGAACTGGTTATGATTAGCAGATCGCCTTTGTTCTTAATGAAATCGAGAGAAGTAAAATCGCCTTTGCTTACAAGAAAAATAAGTCCGAGAAATGAAATTATAATTCCGGTTGTTTGTGTAAAAGTTACTTTTTCATTGAAAAAAACTAATCCCATTATCACCATGAAAACGGGCGTTATGCCAACGATCCATCCGGTGTGTGATGCTGTTGTCCATTGAAGTCCCGTAACCTGAATCCACAAATGAAAACACGCTATTGCTGCTAAAGCTATAATCCATTTTTCTTTTTTAAGATTGACGGAAAAACTTTTCTTTTGTTTGATAATGACAAACGCCAAGAAGAGTATTCCTAAAATCTGTCGGATAAATACAATTACTACAGGACTAACTTCGACCAGCGCCCGCTTTGTTGCGATGAACGATAAACCCCATACAAATACAGCAAAAAGAAGTTTCCAAACAGTTTTAAGCCGCGGTGTGTTGTCTTTTATTTGAAAACTACCGCTCATGACCGCCGCTTTGCTCTGCTTAACGAAGAGACGTTTATCATCGGACCAAAATCTTTTTCCATTTTCTCTGCTTCATACGTAACATATTCAAGAAAAAGCCCGGACGGCGGAGCCGTATATTTTGCCGGAGTTGGTGATTCATGCTCTAGAAAATATTTAAGATCTTTTTCGGTTAGTTTGCCTCTGCCAATTTCAACAAGCACACCGATCATTCTACGAACCATCTTCCACAAGAAATGTGAGCCGATAATGCGGATTAAGATCAAATCCCCTTCTACTTTTAATTGCACGTCTTCAATCAAAACTTTGGTAGATTTTTCCAGATCGTCTTGATCTGCAAAAGAAATATAATCATGCATGCCAATAAAAAGTTTTGAAGCTCGTTCCATCTTTTCAAAATTCAACTGGTCTTTGATCCACCAGACAAATGGTTTGCCAAATGCGGTTCTCCGTTTTGAAATTTGATAAACGTAGCTTCTGCTTTTTGCATCGTGCCTCGCGTGAAAATTCGGATGAGTTTTTTCAACCTCAAGTATGCATATGTCGGCTGGTAATTCATCATTTAATTTCATCCGGATTATTTCCGGCGCAAGCATAGTCTTTACATCAAGATGCGCAACTTGATTGAGAGCATGAACGCCGGCATCGGTTCTTCCGGAACCTTGAATATCAACCCGCTCTCCTTTGAAAAGATGCGCCGCAATTTCCATCAATTTGCCTTGAACGCTTTTTGCGTTCTTCTGCATTTGCCAGCCGCTGTAGCGAGTGCCGTCGTATTCTATATATAACTTGAACCTGCCCATGATGATCTTCTAATTTTTTTTGTTAATTAAATTAACCACGACTTTTATCATAATTTCTTTTTCTTTCGGATTGCTTTCCGCTATCATTAAGCATAAAGCTACAAGTGCGTTATCAGCAATTCGTTTTTCGCCTGAAGATGAATAAAGAAAATTATTTTTTGCAAGATACATGATAAACAATGCCGCGGCTATTCTCTTGTTCCCGTCTATAAACGAGTGGTTTTTTATTGCCAGATAAAGTAGTGTTGCTGCTTTTTCCTCTAAGCTGGGATATAGTTCTTTTTTACCAAAAGTTTGATAAAGTGTATTTAGAGTGCTTTGGAACGAGCCGTCTTTTTGTTTTCCAAATAAAGATGAACCGCCGTATTTTGTTTTTAGTGATGAGATTAATTCGTTAGCATCTTCGTTATTAATCTTATAGCTTTCTATGGTTTCATGTTTTCCGATTTGTAATTTTTGATGGTCGTATTTGTCTAGAATCTCTAAAGCATAGGAATATTCGCTTATTACCTTTATTAATCCAAGGGCTTCGTCCTTGTTAAGGTCATATGCATTAGTTACCTGACCAACCAAACGAACCACATTTGAGATATCTTTTTCTTTGTACTCAGTCAACGATTTTTTTCTTAGAAGATGTTTTTTTAGAACAGTAGTTGCCCAAATTCGAAATTTCGTTCCCTGTAACGATTTAACTCGATAACCAACTGAGATTATTACATCAAGATTATAAAAGTTAGTATCGTATGATTTTCCGTCACTGGCAGTTATCCGGAATTTCCGGATAACTGAATCTTCGCCTAATTCGCCCTCCTTAAACACGTTTTTTATGTGTTCGTTAACCGTTCTCACATCTTTCTGAAAAAGCTGAGACATTTGTTTTTGAGTCAACCAAATCGTTTCTTCGTCAACATGAACCTCTAATGAAAGTTCGTTTTGATCTGCTTTATAAAGTTCTATCTCTTCTTTTACTATGTTTATATTTTTCATTAGTGAGTACCGTCGTATTCTATATATAATTTGAAACGCATGGATTTCCTTAATGTTGATAGTTAAAATAAGGATAGATAAATTAAAACACATATTAGTTAGAAAGGAGTTTGAAACAATATGGGCAATAAAGATCCGCGCATAGATGCTTACATAGCGAAGTCAAAAGATTTTGCAAAACCAATCTAAAACATT
Source organism: Bacteroidota bacterium (assembly GCA_021812745.1). Next base: position 3,481 of record JAKAMS010000016.1, read on the forward strand.
TTAGAGAACTCGTTCATAAAGCTTGTCCCGAAGCGGAAGAAACTATTAAATGGGGCGTTCCTTCTTATGAGTACAACGGTCCGTATTGTATGTCCCCCGCATTTAAGGAACATTGCGCAATTGTATTCTGGAAAGCCCGACTTATGAAGGATCCGGCTCTTGTTGCAAATGCTAAGTCAGAGGTTTCGATGGGGCATCTAAAAAAAATTGCTTCTCTTAAAGATCTTCCCAAAGACAAAGTCTTGATTTCATATTTGAAAGAAGCTGCTAAGCTAAATAAAGAAGGGGCAAAACTTCCGCCTAGATTAAAAGTAAAGAAAGAATTGGTTGTACCGGATAGCTTTTTAAAAGCCCTTAAGAAAAACAGAAAAGCATCCGAGACTTTCAAAAATTTTTCTAATTCAAAGAAGAAAGATTATGTTGATTGGGTCACAGAAGCAAAAATAGATGAAACAAGAAAGAAAAGAATTGCAACTTCAGTTGAGTGGCTTGCGGAAGGAAAATCTAGGAACTGGAAATATATGCGCAAATAAATTATAGTCCACTTTTATCTGGCTGCTTCCGGTTATATTGACGACAAAAATTTTATTTCCTTGTGAAGTATTGTCGCTTTAAGCGGAATCTTTCCGATCATCTCGCCGTCGGCTTCAATCAAACACGCTGCGCCAATCGGTTCAATCGAACAACTATCCACTTCTTTATAAATTATCTGAGGGTGATTAACGGGCAGACATTTTCTAATTGTTGCAAGGTTTTTAAGGTAGTCAAACAAGCTAACTTCAGCGGCAAGTGTAATCGAAATTTTTCCGTCATTAACTTTTGCTTCCGGCGCGATTCCTAATCCGCTCCCAAAATATTTTCCGTTGGCAAGGCACAGGATTAACAATCTTCCGCTCCAATTAAAACTCTCCGACTCGATTTTCAATTGCTTTCTTTTGTAATTCAAAAAACCCAGCACCGTTGCTTTGAAAAAGTCGAAGTTAGGTCCGTAAATTTTTTTCCCTTCGTTAACTCGTTTGGCAACTTCGGCACCTAGACCAATATCGGCAATGTTGTTAAAATACCGGACGGCGTTTTCACCCTTCATGTTTTTGTACTCAATTTTGCCAACATCAATCTGGTTTGTGGAATCGTTCAGAATCAAATCTTTCAGATCAGAAAGTTTTTTCGAAAGTTTGAATGTGCGGGCAAAATCATTTCCGCTTCCGAACGGATAAAGTCCTACAATTAAGTTTTCTCTTTTTGATTTCTCTACTTCCATTATACCGTTGACAACTTCGCTCATCGTTCCATCGCCGCCGGCAGCAATTAAATAGTCTGTGCCGCTCAGTACCGCATTTCTAGCGAGTTCTATCGCATGTCCGTTTCCATTTGTAACCGATACCCAGACTAAAAATTCATCGCCAAATGCGTCCTCGATTTCCTTAATTGTTCTTTCGGTATGTTTAAAACGTCCGTTGATTACAAAGTGTAATTTTTTCTTATCTGCCTGCAATATTTCCTCTAATGCTTAGCATAAAATATTGATGTGATTATCATTTTTCCCAGCAAAAGTTTTCCATCAAATGATTCGTGTTCAATTATAATATTTATTGATAGAGAAGGCAAGAATTTGTTTTTCAACACAGATTGTTAAATGATTATAGTGAACGGTTTTCATATTTTTGATTGTAGTATTTCCGGTTTTGGAAAACCGCATCTAAAAATATTTTCCGCATCAAGGAATCAAAATGAATTCTCTTAAAAATTTCTTTTACCCGCAATCAATCTGCATCGCCGGCGCATCTACCAAAGAAAAAAGCATTGGCTATGAACTTTTGAAAACCATAAAGCTTTACGGTTACACGGGAAAAGTTTTTCCGGTAAATCCGAAAGCCGATGATGTGCTTAGCTACAAGTGTTATCACTCAATAGAAAAGATTGATGAGCAGATTGATCTTGGAATAATTGTCGTTCCAAAACAATTCGCGGAAGAATCTGTTGATGCCTTGCTGAAAAAAAATGTAAAATCAATCATACTCATAACCGCGGGATTTAAGGAGACGGGCAAAGAAGGTGAGGACGCAGAAAAACGAATAGTTGAAAAAATAAAAGCAGCTAGCGCTCGAATGGTTGGACCGAACTGCATGGGTGTAATTAACACCATTAATGAAATTAAGCTTAACGCGACTTTTGTAGCGGAACAGCCCGAGACCGGCGCAACAGGCTTTTTGTCTCAGAGTGGCGCGCTAGGCGCGGCGGTTTTGAATTCACTTCGTGAGACTGATATTAAATTTGCTCATTTCATAAGCGTTGGTAACAAAGCCGATATAAACGAAAATGATCTCCTTCATTTCTGGCAAAACGATAATAACATTAAGACGCTCACGTTTTATCTTGAAAGTTTTGTCAATGGTTTTGAGTTCATCCAGCCATTCATTACAGGAAGAATTTCTAAACCCACCATTGTCTTAAAAGCAGGCAAAACCGAGAGCGGCATGAAGGCGGCGTCTTCGCATACGGGTGCGCTTAGCGGAAAAGATAAAGTTGTTGATGCGTTGCTAAATCAATTCGGAATTATACGCGCCGATAATTTGAATGAGCTCTTTAATACTGCAAAAGGATTTGAAAATTTTAAAATGCCAAAAGGAAACAGAGTTGCAGTTATAACCAACGCCGGAGGACCGGCAATCTTATGTGTTGATTCACTTGAAAAAGAAAAATTATCGCTGGCTACATTTAGCACAGAAACTAAAAAACAACTTCGGGAAATTGTACACCCCGAAGGCAGCATTGAAAATCCAGTTGATTTACTCCCCGGCGGCACGGCAGATATTTATAAAAAAGTAAATGAAATTGTCGCAGCAGATGAAAATGTTGATGCGGTTATTTCAATTTTTGTCGAGCCTGTAATGGTGGCTCCATTTGACGTAATTGAAAGTGTTTATTCCATTCAATCGGAAAAACCGATTCTGCAAGTCGTAATGCCTTTACCTGAGTTTTGGGGAAAATACCGAAAGCTTTCATCACAAAAATTACCTTTATTTAGAAATCCGGAAGATCCGGCGGAAATATTATCGAACATGCTCTTCCATTCCGCTCATCAGCAAAGACTCGCTAAAGATAGAGAGGAATACAACTCGCTTTTAAATGTGAAACCGATAACAAACAATTTTAATAGCGGTTTTATTTCACAAAATGAGATTGAACAAATTTGTAACCATTATAATGTTCCGATAATAAAAAGTCGGTTGACTAAACATGCCGATCTTGAAAATATTGACGCGGCGCTCTATCCGCTTGTTCTAAAAGGAATAAACACAAAAGTAATTCACAAATCGGAATTGAGCGCAGTTAAACTAAACATCAAAAACAAAAAAGAATTATTAATTGCTGCCGATGAAATTAACAAAAGCTTTATTTTCGCCGGCTTTGAAGTTGAAGAATTTCTTGTTCAACAATTCGTAAAGACAAAACATGAGTTGTTAATTGGCGGTTTCCGGGATCCGTCTTTTGGAGCAATCATAATGTTTGGTTCCGGCGGAAAATATGTTGAGGTATTCGAAGACACCTCGATCAAATCATGTTATCTCTCCGATGACGATGTTGAAAGAATGATTAACGAAACCAGCATTGGCAAAATTTTACACGGCGTGCGGAGAGAATTGCCATGTGACGTTTCGGAATTGAAGCGTATTATTAAGGCGTGCGCATTAATGATGATTGAGAACAAAAACATAATTGAGTTTGATTTGAACCCTCTGATTGTAGGCGAGGACGATAAATATTACGCGGTTGACGCACGAATTAAAATTGATTAACCCTTTTGTGTCTTCAAACTTCTTCATTCTACTTTCTTTCACTATTTTTGCACCAACAAATAAAAGCGTTTAATGAAAATTGCATTTGCGGCAAGCGAAGTTTTTCCATATGCAAAAGCAGGCGGACTCGGTGATGTTGCGGGAGCTCTTCCATTAGAACTTTCTAAACTTGGTCATGAAGTAAAGGTATTTCTTCCAAAATATAATACCATTACCGAGAAAGAGCACAAACTTCAACTCTTGCCGGAGCTTGGCGAAATCCAGCTCCTAATTGCCGGCAACGTTTATACGGTTCGCATTTACTCTTCAAGCCAGCCGGACTCAAATGTGATTTTTTATTTTGTCGATTGTCCCCATTATTTTTGCCGTTATGAAATCTATACAAATGATAAAGATGAAGATGAACGGTTTATTCTTTTCTCGAAAAGCGTTATCGAAATTCTACAGCGCCTTCAATGGGCGCCCGATATTATTCATTGCAATGATTGGCCAACAGGATTGATTCCGCTTCTTCTTAGAGAAAATTATGGGTGGGACCGTCTGTTTCGAAATACGGCAACCGTTTTTACAATTCATAACGTTGCATATCAGGGCAAGTTTGCGAAAGATGCTTTTATAAAATCCGAATTCGACAGCAAACATGCTTTGCCGGGCGGAATATCAGAGTACTACGGCGGAATTAATTTTTTGAAAACCGCAATATTGACTTCCGATATAATTAATACTGTTAGCGAAACTTATGCGCGCGAACTTTTAACCCCGGAATACGGCGAGGGTATGAATGATTATTTGTCGTTACGCCAAAATGATTTGCGCGGAATTTTAAATGGTGTTGATTACAACATCTGGAATCCGGAAAAAGATAAAAACATTGCTTTCAATTATTCTACAAACGATCTCTCTTCAAAAATAAAAAACAAAAAAACTTTGTTAACGCGCTTAAATCTTTCTTTCAACGAAAATGTTCCTTTGATTGGAATTGTTTCTCGTCTGGTTGAACAGAAAGGATTTGATCTGATGAATTCCGGCATCGAGCAACTAATGGAATTGAATGCGCAGTGGGTAGTTCTTGGCAACGGACAAGAAATTTATGAAGAGATGTTCAGAAAGATGGGAAAAAAATATCCAAAGAAAATTTCTCTTTATCTTGGCTACTATGATGAACTTTCTCATTTAATTATGGCGGGTGCAGATATTTTTTTAATGCCGTCGCGGTTTGAACCGTGCGGACTCGGTCAGATTTATGCTTTGAAATATGGCACGGTTCCGGTTGTACGAAAAACCGGCGGACTTGCTGATACAGTTCAAGAATGGAACGAGTCATTGCCATTAGAAGAAATAACCGGTTTTGCTTTTTACGACTATTCTCCAGACGCTCTAATTCATTCTATGAAGCAAGCAATAAATGATTTTTCCAATAAACATGTTTGGAATAACATTCAATTAAATGGGATGAGCAAAGATTTTTCATGGAGAAGGTCTGCGGAAAAGTATGTGGTGCTTTATGAAAATGCGGTAGTTAAAAGGCGCGGTCATGCCTAGAATGCTTTTTATTATTGAACCAGGAACTAAAAAGCTTTTTTGCACTAAAACTACATTTCGGATTATGAACTAGTTTATTAATTATTTGTTTAATTGATTATGAAAATATCTCAGCAGTTAATTTTCTTCGGCATTGTTTTTTCCATATACGGATTAATCAACTACTATATTCTTCGCCGCGGTCTTTTAGTTATTCCCGAATCTTACAGAACGATCTATCTTGTTACCGGTGTTTTTTTTGTTATCTCTTTTATTGCGGGAAGATTTTTAGAGCGCGTATGGATCTCATTCTTTAGCGATGTTTTGATCTGGGTTGGTTCATTTTGGATTGCGTTCATGTTTTATTTCTTTTTGTCGTTGGTAATCATTGACCTTCTCCGCTTTATAAATTTTCTCATTCCTTTTTTCCCGTCCTTTATTACAGTTAATATCGAAAAGACAAAGCGTGTAACCGCTCTTATAGTTTTTGTTTTTGTGATAATAACAGTTGCAGGAGGTTACATCAACACAAGAACAATTAACACAAGGACATACAAATTTAGAATCAACAAATCTGCCGGTGAATTAAGGTCTCTTAATATTGTAATGGCTTCGGATCTTCATCTTGGAACTATTCTGGGTAAATCTTTTCTAAACAACCTCGTAGATAAAATTAACGCGCTCAAGCCGGACATAATCCTTCTTGCCGGAGATATAATTGACGAAGACATAAATCCCGTAATCAAAAACAATGTCGGCGAAGAGCTGGTGCGTTTAAAATCTAAATTTGGAGTTTTTGCTATTACCGGTAATCACGAGTATATAGGCGGGGTTGAAGCGGCAGTTAAATATCTTACTGCTCATGGAATCACAGTATTAAGAGACACTTCAGTAAAAATTGATAATTCATTTTATGTCGTTGGCAGAGAAGACCGCTCGGTAAAACAATTTTTTGGAAGACAAAGAAAAAGCTTAAGCGAGCTGATAACCGGAATTGATAAATCTTTCCCCATAATAATGATGGATCACCAGCCTTTCGGTTTAAATGAAGCTTTTGAGAATGGAGTTGATCTTCAGCTTTCCGGACACACACATAACGGTCAGCTTTGGCCGATTAATTACATTATAGAAAAAATTTATGATTTAGCATGGGGTTACGAGGTTAGAGGCAACACTCATTATTACGTTTCGTGCGGAGTTGGCGGCTGGGGTCCTCCTATCAGAACCGGCAGCAGACCGGAGATTGTAAATTTAAAAATAAAATTCAAAGTAGAAAAAAAGTAAGCCGACTATTTTTAACAGTTAGTATTGAATTATCTTCAATAAAATTGCTGTTAGAGTAACAACACTTACAATTAGCCACAGAGCAACTCCTTGCGCCATCGGCTGAACACCAACCCGTTTAATTGTTTCTCTGCTTAATCCGGCGCCAATAAGAAAAAGGGTTACAACCAAAAGCCGTTTGGCTATAAGAGCCAATTCATTCCAAATATAATTTTGCGATTGAAAAAGAGAACTAATAATTGCCGCCGCAATAAATCCGAAAATAAAATATGGAATTGTAATTTTACTTTTTGATTTTCCAAAGATTGCAAAACCAAGAACAAACGGAGTGATCCATAGTGCCCTTGTTAGTTTAACAGTAACTCCGGTCATCAACGCTTCGTGACCGTATGATGAGGATGCGCCAACCACACTGCTCGTATCGTGAATTGCTAATCCAGCCCAAACACCGAAAGATTGCTGATCTAATTTTAATAAATGTCCGATGATAGGAAAAAGAAACAACGCAACCGCATTAAGAGTGAAAACGGTAGCAAGAGAGACCGCGACTTCCTCATCCTTTGCTTTTATAACTGGCGCAAGTGCTGCAATTGCGCTTCCGCCGCAAATGGCGGTTCCAAAAGAAATCAATCTGGATGTGGTTGAGTTTACCTTAAGCATTCTTCCGATTGCCGCACCAAGCGTAAGAGTAAAAAATATTCCAATGATTGTATAGACAATGGATTTTTCTCCCTCGCGAAGAACATTTCCAATTCCTACGCCAAAGCCAAGTCCAATTACAGAAAGTTGTAAAAGCTTCTTGCTCCAACTCGTTGAAAATTTTGGCATTGGATTGCCAAAAGTAAGACTGAAAATAATTCCGAAGGCAAGAGCAATGGCGGCATCAATCTGCGGCAAAAGGCAGAGTAGCATCAACATTATGAAAATTATTTTTTTGATTTGTTCAACTCCGCCTTTTTTACTAAAACCGAACTCTCCCCGTAGTTAGAAGAGAATTCGGCGGTGTTATAAAATTATTTTTTCTTCACTTCAAAAATATTGTTTTTTTCGTCGGCATCCGGAACTAATTTTGTGTTCAGTTCCACTTTTTGAATTTCTTTTTTGTTCTTCAGATCAATCTTTACTTCTTTGTTTCCGGTTTTCCACAACGAAGTGCTTTTGTGAATGTTCTCTGTTGTTTTATCTTTATACGTAACAATCAAATCAATTGGAACCGGAATATTTCCAATTTTCTCAACAACAATTTCTGTTTTTCCGCTTTTAGCTTTTACGCTCTTAATTCCGAGATCCGGAAAACCGCGTTCTAAATACCACGGATTCCAAAACCAGCTTAAGTCTTCTTTTGCAACATCGTTGAATGTAAAGAAGAAGTCCCACGGCAACGGATGCTTGCCGTTCCATCTGTTCATATATTCATGCAGAGCTTTCTTGAATAAATCTTCGCCTAAAATATCTTTCAACACGTAATATGAAACCGACGCTTTTATGTAAGAATTAAAATTTAACATCGGTCCTCCTGCAAGAGAAGGAGTAATCATCGGAAGATCCATCTCCGTTCCCATTCCTCTTCCAAGCTGAATAACGTTTCCGGTAAATTCATCCGCGCCCGGTACAATATCTTTCAACATAGCAGAGGTAAAAAAAGTTGCCCAGCCTTCATCCATCCATGCATATTTGCGCTCGTTTGTTCCCATATAAAATGGAAAATAGTTGTGTGCTATTTCATGGAGTGTTACTCCCGCTTGACCGGCTGCAGTCATGCCCATTCCATTGTTGCACATCATTGGCATTTCCATTCCGCCGCCGCCCGCCGTTTCACCATTAAAAACTGTTATCTTAAAATAAGGGAACGGAACTCCCGGTAAATTTTTGGAAAGATTTTCAACAGATTGTTTTGCATAGTTAGCTACCTCTTCCCAGCTTTTTGATTTTGTCGGATAAACTGCGTCTGTTAAAACTCTTCTTCCGTTTGCGTCTACAACTGCGCTAATTCCATCCCATATATATCCGTCGGCGGTTGCAAAAGAAACATCTGAGACATTTTCTGCTTTCAATTTCCAAGTTGTTTTTTCGTTCTTTTGTGTTGCGCCGTTTTTCAAATCTTCTTCACGAACAATTCTTATTACCCCATCCGATTCCATTGCTTCTTTATAACGGGCATAAATTTCCGGTTTTAAAATTTCTTGTAGGTTTTGATAAGCTCCCGTTCCCCATACCAAATATTTTGCGGGAACCGTAATTTCATAATCAAACTTGTTTTGATCATTATAAAATTCAACTTCGCCAGTGTAGTTGTTGCGGTCCCAGCCGTCAATATCATCATAAACCGAAACTTGAGGATACCAGTAGGCAACGTAAAGAGTTGAGTCGTTATATGCGCCCATTCTCAGTCTTGATTCTTTTGGAATTATTACACTCCACTTCACTTCAATATTGATTGATGATTTAGGCATTAGCGGAGACTGAAAAATACTAACTCCCATGTTTGTCCCGCGGCGAAAAACAACTCCGCGCGCTTTTGTGTCCACTCCTTTGCCGTTGATTATCAGCGTGTCTATTTGAACACCGTCTGTTTCATCGTTCGGAGAAATTTGTGAATCGTGCGGATTTCCTTTTTTATTGATGTCTTGATAAAGACGGAAAGTCAATTGTCTAAGTGTGTCCGGACTTTCGTTGTAATATTTAATTTGTGCCGATCCTTTAACAGTGTGTTCTTTTGGAAAAACTTCCGCTTGGATTTTGTAGTCGGTATGATTGATCCAATACTTTGCGCCGGGTTTGCCGTCGTATGAGCGTGTTCCTTTTTCATATGCTTTAACAATATTGCGCGGAATATAAACTGAAGATTTTTGCGCAAACGAAAATGACGTGAAAAGGAATAATAAAAAGAAAACGTTTGCTGCGAGAATTATTTTATTTTTCATATATCCTCTAAATGTGTTGTCTTTAGATGTAATAACTAATTACTATGTTCCTTGTGGTTATTGAAATTCAACCGTGTTGTCTTTCAGATTTACGTCTGGAATTTGGGCCGTTCCAAGCTCAACTTTTTTTATTTTCTTTTTCATTTGAAGAACGGCTTTAACCGTGGTGTTTCCATTTTTCCATTCATCTGCATTTTTTTCGTAAACAAATTCGCTGGTTCCGTCTTCGTAGTAAAATTTTATTTTTACCGGAACGGGCAAACCGCCTTTATTAAAAACATTTATTTCAACTCCGACTCCGCTAATAGTTGCAGAGAGAGTTAGATCCGGATATTTATTTTCGAAGAACCAGGGTTTGAAATACCAATCAAGGTTTTGTCCCGATGCCGAATTAAAAGTGAAAAAGAAATCGTATGGAATTGGATGTTTACCATTCCACCGGCTCATATATTCGTGTAAACTTTTTTTGAATAGATCATCACCAAGCAATTGACGCAAGAATTCGTAAGCCGCACCCGGTCTGCGGTATGATGCCGTTCGGTATGAAGGTCCGCGCAATTCATAAGACAAAACCATTGGCGGCACATCTTGTTCGTTGCCGGCAAATTCGGAAAAACTAATTGCGTTGCGAGCCCGCGGATCGTAGCCCGGTGCGTTAGCTGTTTGAAAATCACACGGAAGCATTGTAGCCCATCCCTCATCCATCCATGCGTATTTGCGCTCGTTTATTCCCATATAAAACGGAAAGTATGTATGAGAAATTTCGTGTGAGGTTAAATGAACCGTTCCCATAAGTTCCGGTTCGGATGAATCATTAACCATCATCGGAAATTCCATTCCGCCTTCACCGTTAAACACTGTCATTTTGGGATAAGGAAAAGGAACTCCGGGAATTTGATCAGAAAAACTTTCAATGGCTTTACGGGCGAGTTTTGCAACGGTATAAAAATCTTTCGATTCTTTTTTATAAGCCGCGCTAATAAATGTTCTTCGCCCGGATTTTTTATCAACGGTCAAACTTGATCCGTCCCAGAGATAATGATCGCTGGTTGCGAATACAAAGTCCGGCACATAATCCGCTTTGAATTTGTAAGTAAGTTTTTCGTTGCCTGCCGTAACCAAACCGCTTTTATAATCTTTTTCTTCTATAATCTTTACAACCGTATCCGAGTTGTTTGCTTCTTTATATTTCTCAAAAACCTTTTTTGATAGAACCTCTCCGGGGTTTTCAAGTATTCCGGTTCCCCAAATAATAAAATTTTTCGGTACCGTTAATTCAACTTCATAATTTGAAAAGTCGTTGTAAGATTCAACCTGTCCTGTATAGCTAACAACATCCCAGCCATCAATGTCATCATAAACGGCAACCTGAGGAAACCAGTACGCAACAAAAAATGATGTGCTGTCGTACGTTCCCATTCTTACATTAGATTCTTTCGGAAGAATAAAACTCCATCCGAATTTTAATTCTGTTTGCGACTTTGGCGCTATTGGCGATTTAAGAGTAATAAATAAATTTGTCCCTTCTCTCCTGATTGCTTTATCCGCACCGTCTGTTTTTATTTTTTCTCCATTCACGTCTATTTTGCTTACATGCATTCCATTTGTAATATCGTTCGGAGAAATTTCGAAATCGCGCATGTTGCCTTTGCGATAAAGATCGGGCAGCACTTTTACAACTATCTGTTTTAATGTATCCGGGCTATTATTAAAATATACTATTGCTTCCTGTCCAGTAATCATGCGGGTTTTTGGTTCCAGTTCTGCTTTGATTTTATATTCTGCTTTATTTTGCCAATAATTAAATCCCGGTTTGCCATCAAGCGAACGCGTGCCTTTGTTAATTGCCTTCTGAATGTTAAGCGGAATGTTGAGCGATGATTTTTGTGCGTACATTGAGTTGCTAAGAAGCAGTACAACTAAGAAAAAAAATAAGGTGAGTTTCGTTTTCATTTTTGTATTCCAAAAATTCTTTTGAGTGATGATGTGCGGCAAAAATAGTGCGGTGAGTAGATTAAAACAAATAAATCTTGTTTTAAATAATTAACGGGGAAGGAGTAAAAAATTTTCTGGAATTCTAAGAAAGTCTTCTTCCGGCGCAAAGTTACTCTCTGCGCCGGAATCAGAATTATAAAATATGTTTTTATGCTTTCGCTTTTTCCATTGCAGGAATTTTTGCAAGTGCGTGTTCGAGATCATCAATAATATCTTTCACGTTTTCTATTCCTACCGAAAGACGAACAAGTCCTTCTGTAATACCCGCACCTTTACGCGCTTCGGCGCCCATTGATAAATGTGTCATGCTCGCAGGATGTTGAATCAAAGTTTCTACTCCGCCTAAACTAACTGCAAGAGCGCATAACTTAACTGAGTTCATTACCACTTCACCCGCTTTGAATCCTCCATTTAACTCAAACGAAATCATTCCGCCGGGTGCGCTATGTTGTTTCAATCCAACTTGATAATTAGGATGACTTTTTAATCCCGGGTAGCGAACCCATTTTACTTTCGGATGATTTTCAAGATATTCAGCAACGAGTTGAGTGTTTTCACAATGTCTCTGCATGCGTACCGATAACGTTTTTAATCCTCTATGAACCAGGAATGAATTGAACGGATCAATTACACCGCCAACTTGATTCAATGTCTTTCTCATACTTAAATACATTTCTTCGTCTTTCACAACAATAATTCCGGCAACAACGTCTGCGTGTCCGTTTAAAAATTTTGTCATGCTATGAAGAATTACATCCGCGCCAAATTTAAATGGCTGTTGAAGAGCCGGACTCATAAAAGTATTATCTACTACAAGCAGTGCGCCCTGTTTATGAGCAATCTTTGATGCTGCTTCTAAGTCTGTTATGGAAATCATGGGATTTGCCGGCGTCTCGACGTAAACTACTTTTGTATTCGGCTTAATCGCTTTTTCTATTTCGCCGTCAATATCAGTATCTACAAAAGTTGATTCAACACCGAACTTGCTCATAATAGATTGAAGCAGTGTGAGGGTTGGACCGTAAACAGATTTTGAACAAATAACATGGTCGCCCGATTTAAGCAGTGAAATAAAAATTGTACTGATTGCCGCCATTCCGCTTGCGCAACCTAACGCTTTATG
>JAKAMS010000344.1 GCA_021812745.1 Bacteroidota bacterium
TCAGAAATTTTAGAAGGCATAAATAAATCAATTGAGATTGCAGAGAAGGATTTTAAAGGATTAGTTATTGGAAATAACGGACAGCATTTTTCTGCCGGTGCAAATTTAGCAATGATGTTTATGCTTGCAACCGAGCAAGAGTATGACGAATTGGATCTGGTAGTTCGACAATTTCAAAATACTACAATGCATGTTCGCTATTCGAATATTCCGGTTGTTGTTGCGCCTCATTCATTAGTGCTAGGCGGAGGATGTGAAGTTTGCTTGCACGCTGATAAAGTTAATGCATCTGCAGAAACTTATATCGGTTTGGTTGAAGTCGGTGTGGGAATTATTCCCGCCGGCGGAGGAACCAAAGAAATGACTCTCCGTGCTTCCGATACTTATATAGAAGGAGGAATTGAACTTCCGGAACTTCAAAAAAGATTTATGAACATAGCTACTGCAAAGGTTGCAACTTCTGCAGAAGAAGCTTTTGATATGGGAATTTTTAGAAAAGGACTCGATACATATTCCGTGAATCCAAACCGCGTAATTGCTGACGCAAAAAAACATGCTATCGTGATGGCTGAAAGAGGTTATACAAAACCGATTCAAAGAACGGATGTTAAAGTTTTAGGTCGTGTTGTACTCTCAACTCTGCTTTTAGGAATCCACTCTTTCAGATTAGGGAATTACATAAGCGACCACGATAAAAAAATTGTTGAGAAGCTAGCTTACATAATGTGCGGCGGTGATCTTTCTGAAGGAAGTTTTGTCTCAGAACAATATTTGCTCGATTTAGAGCGCGAGGCGTTTTTGAGTTTAATAGGTGAAAAGAAAACTTTGGAAAGAATTCAAAGCATATTGACAACCGGCAAGCCGTTGAGAAATTAATTAATAATGAATTTTAAAATTAAAAAAGAAGAATAATTATGAGAGAAGCATTTATAGTAGCCGGATTTCGTTCAGCTATTGGTAAAGCTAAAAAAGGCGGATTCCGTTTTTACCGCCCGGACGATCTTGGCGCAGACGTGATTAAACATCTGATGAAATCTGTTCCTCAACTCGATCCTCATCGTGTTGATGATGTCATTGTAGGAAACGCATTTCCGGAAGCTGAACAAGGATTGCAAGTTGGAAGAATGATTTCACTTTTGTCACTTCCAATTGAAATTCCAGGTTCTACCGTAAATAGATTTTGCGGTTCAGGTATTGATACAATTGCAACTGCATTTGCACGCATTCAATCCGGCATGATGGATTGTATTATCGCCGGAGGAGTTGAATCAATGTCGCTCGTTCCAATGACAGGTTGGAAGTTAGCACCGAATTATATAATCGCAAAAACAAATCCCAATTATTATTTAGGAATGGGATTAACCGCGGAAGAACTTGCAAAGGATTTTAAAATTTCCCGCGAAGAACAGGATTTGTTTTCTTTCAAGTCACATCAAAAAGCGGTAAACGCAATCAACAGCGGTTACTTCAAAGAGCAGATTGTTCCTGTTGAAGTTGAGCAAGTTTATGTAGAAGGGAACAAAAAGAAAACTAAAAAATTTGTTGTTGATACAGATGAAGGACCAAGAGCAGATACAACTATTGAAGCATTGGCAAAATTAAAACCTGTCTTTGCAGAAAAAGGAACAGTTACTGCCGGCAACTCATCACAAACTTCTGATGGAGCAGCATTCGTTCTGGTTATGTCCGGTGAAATGATGAAAGAATTAAACTTGAAACCGATTGCAAGATTAGTTTCATACGCAGTTGCTGGTGTTGATCCGCGGATAATGGGAGTCGGACCAGTTGCAGCGGTTCCAAAAGCATTAAAGAAAGCGGGCTTATCTTTGAATGATATTGACCTGATTGAATTAAACGAAGCATTTGCGGTTCAATCATTAACGGTAATACGCGAACTGAAATTAAATGAAGAAATATTGAATGTAAACGGCGGTGCTGTTGCATTAGGTCATCCGCTGGGCTGCACTGGTGCAAAACTTTCTGTTCAAATTATTCACGAGCTAAGAAGACGAAAGAAGAAATATGGGATGGTTACAGCTTGTGTCGGCGGCGGGCAAGGTGTTGCCGGAATTTATGAATTACTAAACTGATCAAAAAAAATAATTTAATTAATAAAAGGAATTAATTATGTCTGACGAAACAACAAACAAAATTTTGTTCGGCGGAGAATTCTTAATTAAAGATAGTGATCCGCAGAGTGTCTTCATACCTGAAGAAATTAATGAAGAACAAAAAATGATGGTTGAGACTGCAGCCAGTTTTGTCCAGAGTGAAATCTGGCCAAAGCTCGATGCAATTGATAAACAAGAGCCGGGTTTAACAATTTCTCTTTTGAATAAAGCCGGTGAACTCGGATTACTTGGCACTTCTGTTCCGGAAGAATTCGGAGGACTTGGCGGAGATTTTAACACTAACACTTTTCTTGCAATAGAATTAGGAACAAGTTATTCTTTTGGTGTTTCATTTGCCGCACATACGGGAATCGGAACTCTTCCAATTCTTTACTATGGCAATGCTGAACAGAAAGCCAAATACCTTCCAAAACTTGCTTCCGGTGAAATGAAATCAGCATATTGTTTAACAGAGCCGACTTCTGGTTCCGATGCACTTTCTGCAAAAACAACTGCTAAACTTTCAGATGATGGAAAGTATTACATTCTTAATGGTCAGAAAATGTGGATCACAAACGGCGGCTTTGCAGATATTCTCATTACATTCGCTCAGGTTGATGGTGATAAATTTACTTGCTTCGTTATTGATACAAACTCGCCCGGATTTACTCGCGGTGAAGAAGAGAACAAAATAGGAATCAAAGGTTCATCAACACGGGCTTTATTCTTAGATAATGTAAAAGTTCCTAAAGAAAATATTCTCGGTGAAATTGGCAAAGGTCATTATATTGCTTTCAATGTCTTGAATGTTGGTCGTTTCAAATTATGTGCAATGACAACCGGCGGTGCCAAAAGATTTTGTTCAATAGCGGTTCAATATGCAAATGAGCGAAAACAATTCGGTAAAACAATTGCAAGCTTCGGAGCTATAAAATACAAATTAGCGGAACAGGCAATAAGAATTTTTGTAGCTGAATCTGCTACGATGAGAACAAGCGGTTTGATTAATGATAAAGAACACGAATTGCTTGCAAGCGGAAAAAGTTACAGCGAAGCTATGATTGGTGCCGCTGAAGAATATGCAATTGAAGCGGCTATGTTAAAGGTTTTTGGCTCTGAAGTTTTAGATTATGTTGTAGATGAAACAGTTCAAGTCCATGGCGGATATGGATACTCGGAAGAATACCCTGCTGCACGCGGTTACCGCGATTCAAGAATCAACAGAATATTTGAAGGGACTAATGAAATCAATCGTCTTCTTACGGTTGATATGCTTGTTAAACGCTCTATGAAAGGAAGACTTAATTTATTGGGTCCGGCAATGGCAATTCAAAAAGAGTTAATGAGCGTTCCAGAATTTGGCGAAGAACCAACAGGAGTTCTTGCTAAAGAATTAATAGCTATTAGAAATGCGAAGAAGGCAATTTTAATGACTGC
>JAKAMS010000017.1 GCA_021812745.1 Bacteroidota bacterium
CCTTGGCAAGGTTGCGCTCTACCAACTGAGCTATTCCCGCATATCAAAATCTTAAGAACAATTTTTACGTGCCAAATATAATATTGTTGTTAATGCCAATCAACTTTGATTGAGAAAAATTTTAAAAATCGTTTCTACCGGAGGTCTATAGCATTTTTGTCGGGGGAAAGGGGCGTTATAATGTTCAGTTCTATTTTAATGAAAAGATTGTCAGCTAAGTTTTTATCTTTGCGGTGCTAATAATAAATCATATACGGAAATGTTCGAAAGAGAAAGAGAAGAACTCGTCGAGATTCTAAAAAATAAAGGGATTACCAATAAGCGTGTGCTGGATGCTTTCCTTAAAGTTGAGAGGCATCTATTTGTCCCCGATATCATGAAACAACATGCTTATAAAGATGTTGCTTTGCCAATCGGTATGGGGCAAACAATTTCTCAGCCATACACAGTTGCATACATGACACAAGCCCTCGATCCGCAGCCACAGCAAAAGATATTGGAAATTGGTACCGGATCAGGATACCAAGCTGCCATTCTTTCTCAAATGGGAGCGCGTGTATTTACTATTGAACGTCATCACGATCTTTATAATTCAGCAATGAAAATCTTTGATAAAATGAATCTGAGGATTGCGGCACGTTGCAGCGATGGAACTCTCGGCTGGCAAGAATTTTCTCCTTATGATGGAATTATAGTTACTGCCGGCGGTCCTTCGGTACCGGTAAATCTAAAAAAGCAATTAGCGGAAAACGGTAGACTTGTTATTCCTGTAGGCGATAAGAAAATTCAATCGCTTCAAATTATCTCTAAATTTTCTTCAGATGAATTTCAAATCCGAGAGGTTCCGTATTTTGCTTTTGTACCGCTCATAGGTAGAGAGGGATGGAAAGAAAAATAATCGTCATAGTTGGTCCAACGTGTTCGGGAAAAACTAAAGTTGGAATTTCTCTTGCCGGGAATTTGCAAACGGAAATTATTTCTGCCGATAGCCGTCAGATTTATAAATATTTAGATATAGGCACAGCAAAACCGGAAATGAATGATCTTGCGAAGAATAAACATCATTTCATCAATTATTTAGAACCGGAAGAAGATTACAACGTTAGCAAATTCGAAAACGATGCCTTGAAAATTATAAATAGATTGATAAACCAAGGCAAAGTCCCGGTTGTGGTTGGCGGATCCGGTCTTTATATCAAAGCATTAATTGACGGAATATTTGATTCGGTAGATACTGATGAAGAATACCGGGAAGAGTTGAAAACAAAACGAGAAGAGTTCGGTAATCAGTATTTGTACGATGAGCTCAAGAAAGTTGATACGCAAAGCGCTTCAAAAATGCTTCCGCAAAATTGGAAACGTGTAATGCGTGCGCTAGAAGTTTTTCATTTAACCGGCGAACCAATATGGAAATTTCAAAATGTTCACAAACGAAAAGCTGATTTTGATTTTATTCAATTCGGATTAAATTGGGAACGAAGTCAACTCTACATGAACATTGAAAATCGGGTTGATGAAATGATTGAGAATGGCTTAGTTGATGAAGTGAAAAGTATTTTGGAAAGTGGTTATCAAAAAAAAATAAACGCTTTGAATACGGTCGGTTATAAAGAAATTATCTCTTATCTTGGGAATGAAATAACAATTGACCGGGCGGTTGAACTGATTAAGAGAAATACGCGAAGGTTTGCAAAAAGACAAATGACCTGGTTCAGAAAAGATGACCGGATTAACTGGCTTCAAATCAATTCTCAAAATGATTTAGAGAATGCCGCTCAATTTATTTTGAAAAATTTTTAACTAATTTTGAACAGAAATTTGAAAAAATAATATGAAAGAAAAAATCAGAATTGCATCGGGACAAGGTTTTTGGGGAGATTTAATTGACGCGCCGTATACTCAAGTAACTGCCGGCGATGTTGATTACTTAGTTATGGATTACCTTGCTGAAGTTACTATGTCCATTCTTCAGAAACAGAAGAATAAAAATCCTAAACTTGGTTATGCCCGAGATATACCTGAATTAATGGAAAGAATTCTTCCTATCTGCAAGGAGAAGAAGATAAAAGTAATTACTAACGGCGGCGGTGTTAATCCTGAAGCTTGTGCAGAGGCAATTCTTGAAGTTGCAAAAAAACTTTCTATTAAGGATTTGAAAATTGCAGTTGTTGTTGGTGATAATATAAAAGACCGTCTTGATGAAATTATTTCTGCCGGATGTGAACTGAAAAATATGGAAACCGGAGAATCAATTAAAAGTGTTAAAGACAAATTGTTAAGTGCCAATGTCTATTTCGGTGCAATGCCGATTGTAGAAGCGCTGAAACAAAACGCCGATATAGTAATTACCGGAAGAACTACAGACACCGGTTTGACTCTTGCACCCATGATATATGAATTTGGATGGAAAGAAAATGATTACGATCTACTTTCTGCCGGAACGATTGCCGGACATATTCTAGAATGCGGCGGACAGGCAAGCGGAGGTAATTTCTTAGGTGATTGGCAGTCTATTCCAAATCTTGCAGAAATTGGTTTCCCAATAGCTGAAGCATTTCCCAACGGCGAAGTGGTTATTACTAAACATGAATCGCTTGGTGGAAAAGTAAGTTACGAAACTGTAGCAGAACAACTCGTTTATGAAATTGGTGATCCCAAAAACTATATAACGCCGGATTGCGTTGCGGATTTTACTTCAATTCATCTAGAAGAACTTGCGCCGAACCGTGTTAAAGTTTTTGGCATAAAAGGGAATAAGGAAACAGAATTTTATAAAGTGTCATGCGCATATTCCAGCGGTTACTCATCTTCCGGAAGTCTTACTTACTCATGGCCGAAAGCTCTAACAAAGGCAAAAGCCGCAGATGAAATTTTACGTAAGAGGTTGCAAAATCTCAATCTCAAATTCGATGAAATACGAACTGAGTTTATTGGATATAACGCTTGTCACGGTCCTCTTGCTACGGAAGTTGATGAAGAAAATATTAACGAAGTAATGCTGCGGGTTGGTGTACGAGGCGGAGATTACAATTCAATAGAAAGATTTGGAAAAGAGATTGCGCCGCTGATCTTAACGGGACCTCCGGGCGTAACTGGATTTGCCGGAGGAAGACCAAAGCCGAGTGAAGTTGTTGCATATTGGCCGGCTCTTATGCCAAAAAATTTAGTTCAACCTGAAGTCAAATTATTCGAGTTGTGAAATGAAAATTAAACTGATTGATATTGCTCACGGCAGAAGCGGCGATAAAGGCGATGCCGCAAATGTAGGCATCATTGCTTATAACGATGATGGCTATGAAATAATTAAAAGACATTTAACCGCCGAAAATGTTAAAAAACATTTTGAGGGGATTTGTTTTGGCGAAGTCGAACGGTTTGAAATGCCAAACATTCGTGCGCTCAATTTTTTATTGCATAACACACTTGGCGGCGGCGGAACAGTTTCGCTTAAGCACGATGCGCAAGGGAAAACTATAGCTTCGGCATTATTAAGAATGGAAATAGAAATCTAATTTTATAAAGAAGGTCATTGACTCTTCCTAATATTTTTTTGAGCGGTTATTAACCGTTCTCCACATCAAAAAATCAAAGGGAATAAAATGTTCGAAGATCAGATAAAAAGACTTAACGACTACGCACTCAAAATAGAGAATCTACGAGGTTATCTTTAAATTACCTGAAAAAGAAAAACAGATAGAAGAAATCCGTAATCAAGCAGAAGCTCCCGGCTTCTGGAACGATCAGAAAAACGCGCAAGCAGTTTTCCAAAAATCTAAATCTCTTCAAATTTGGGTTGACGCTTGGAATAAAATAAATGCACAGCAGATAAACCTTAGGGAGTTTATTGAGCTTGCCGAAGCCGAACAAGACCAAAATTTAGCTTCTGAAATTGAAACTGAGATTAACGCTCTTCAAAAAGCTTATGCAGAAGTTGAACTTAAAAGCATGCTGAGCGGTAAAGACGATGATAAGAATTGCATCCTTACAATTCATTCAGGTGCCGGCGGAACTGAATCTCAAGATTGGGCGCAGATGTTAATGAGAATGTATCTTAGGTGGGGTGAACAAAACGGTTACAAAATGAATTTAGTGGATTGGCTTGACGGCGATGGTGCCGGGATAAAAAGTGCGACAATAGAAGTTGAAGGTGAGTTCGCATTCGGATATCTAAAAGCAGAAAACGGCGTGCATCGTTTAGTTCGCATTTCTCCATTCGATTCCAATAAGAGAAGACACACATCGTTCGCATCGGTTTTTGTTATTCCGGAAATTGATGACACAATTGAAATAGATATTAATCCTGCCGATTTAAGAATTGATACTTTCCGTTCCGGCGGCAAAGGCGGGCAGAATGTTAACAAAGTTGAAACAGCAGTCCGCATCACACACATTCCAAGCGGTGTTGTTGCCGCTTGTCAAACGGAACGCTCACAGCTTCAAAATAAAACTAACGCGTTTAAAATGCTGCGCTCTCGTCTCTATCAGATAGAGGTGGATAAACAAACTGCCGCCGCAGACGAAATTGAGAAAACCAAAATGAAAATTGAATGGGGAAGTCAGATACGTTCTTATGTTTTTCATCCATATAATATGGTTAAAGACCACAGAACAAATTATGAGACTTCCGATGTTCAAGGCGTAATGGATGGCGGAATAAATCAATTCATAAAAGAATATCTATTAAAATTCACTCAGAATTAAAAAATCTTTTTAGGATTATTGATATGAAATTCCATACAGAATATCATTGGTTTAATACTTCCAAACGAAGAGAATATATTAACATTACCGGAGATGTTGAAAAGGCGCTAAAGAAAAGCGGAATAAAAGATGGAATGATTTTGGTATCCGCAATGCATATTACTGCCGGGATTTATGTTAACGATGCCGAAAGCGGATTGATCCAGGATATTGACGAATGGCTTGAAAGTTTAGCCCCTTTTAAATCTGATTATCATCATCACCGTACAGGCGAAGACAATGGCGATGCGCATTTGAAAAGTATGCTTGTGCATCATGAAGTTATTATTCCGGTAACCGAAGGCAATCTAGATTTTGGACCATGGCAGCAAGTTTACTATGCAGAATTTGATGGTCAGCGCCGCAAAAGAGTTCTAATAAAAGTGATGGGTGAATAAAAAATAATTGCAAATTGAGAATTTCCAATTGAGAATTATTTTATTATATGAGTAAGAAAAGAGATTTCTTCGATCGGGTTTACGATGTAGTTGCAAAAATTCCTAAAGGAAAAGTAACAACATACGGTGCAATAGCTGAGGTCTGCGGCACAAAAGCCGCGGCAAGGACTGTCGGCTGGGCGTTAAACGGCGCTAGTCAAAGCGGTTTACCATGTCATAGAGTTGTAAACCGATTTGGGGCTTTAACCGGTAAAGTTCATTTTGGCGACGCTTTTTTGATGGAAGAACTCCTTCGTAGTGAAGGAGTTGAGTTTGATGATGAAAATTGTGTTATGATGGAAAAATGTTTGTGGATTCCAACTAAGAGAAATCAAAAAAAGAAAAAGAAGAAATCTTAATATCTGTTAACAGTTAAAGAAGAAACTCCTCCCTTGATATCAATGACAATTCTCTTCTCACTTGAACTGAAATTTTCCGTTAAATAATGACCGCTTCCTCTGCTTTCAAATCCATGAATATTTTTTGAGCTTAATGCCATCTCCGATTGAATTTCGCACCCGACTGAACTTGGCACATCTATAGTAATATTTGCCGCTCCCATTTCGATGTTAACATTCGTTTCATCATTCCTATCTCCAAGCTTAAGATGTGTTGTGGAAGCTCCTGTATGAATATCAACATTTCTAATTTTGAATTTAGTCAAGTCAAGAAAGGATTTTGAAGCGCCTACATCCAAAGTAATATTCCAAACCGGTTTTTCGTTAAGCGCTACACTAAGATGATTCCTGAATGTATTTCTAAAGAGATGAAATTTCTTTGTGTGAAGACTAAATTGCACATTCGCAGAAGTATCGTCCTTCCACGATTCAAAATCATATTCGGCAAAATTTCCTTTTGATTTTCCTTCTGCCAGTTTCTCTGTCGAATCGCTTATTATAAAAGTACCCGCACCGGAATTGATCTGCAAATCAGCAGTTTTGATTGAAGGATCGAAATCCTCGTTATTAAATTGAGTATAAGGAGAATCATTATCTGAAAAATCAAAACTGTAGAATCCGTCATCAATCATTCCAAATAAAAGAAGAGCTAGAAAAATTCCGAATAATGCGCTGATTACTGGGCGTACAATGTTTTCCTTAAAAATAACGAGAGCGCCCCAAAAGACAAATATCAACGGCCACAAATCCCAAACGAATCCAAATGAACTTTGGAACACTTCATACTTCGTCAGTAAAAATAGCGCGCCGAGAGTCAAAAGAAAGAAACCCCAAAATAATTTTCCTGTTTTCATTTTATCTCTCCATTACTTTTTCAATGAATTCCAAATTAATAAACCGCCAAGCAGTACAAACATGATTGGCAGAATATCTCTAAAATCAAAAGATGGAATAAAACGATCTGCAAAAAAGATTAAGCCAAGAGCAATTAAAATTGTCCCCGCAATAATTCTTCCCGAACCGCTCTTTTTAGCTTCTGTCGGTATTCCATCAAAATTTATAGAAGATGCTTCTGCATTTTGTCCTTCGGTTTTGGGTTCTTCATTTTTTACTCCGTAAGCAATTTCAAAAGGTTCTTCTGGAATGACTATCCAAAGAATAATATAAATAACTAATCCCATTCCATGCATCAATGTAAAGACAACAAAAAGAATTCTAACTATTATTGGATCGATGTTGAAATACTGAGCCAATCCGCCGGCAACTCCGCCTAATACTTTCACTCTGCGTGAACGATAAAGTTTATCTCTCATAATGTCGCCTCTTTATTTGTTTCTGTCAATTAAGACGCTCTTCTTCATAAAAGGTTTGAAAAAATTTGAAACAATTAACCGTTAAGATTTGAAAATACTCTCCTTCTTACTAACTTTGACTAAAAGATAAAGTGATTTTTGATTAATGAAAATAGCTGTTTGTCAATTCAACCCGATTATCGGAGATTTAAAAGGTAATACAAGTAAAATTCTAAACGGGTACAAGCGTGCTGTTAATGACGGCGCCGAGCTTGCAGTCTTTCCGGAATTGTTTTTATGCGGCTATCCGCCTCTTGATCTTGTAGAAAAAAAAGAATTCCGTGATGCTGTTAAAAGTGCTGCAACAGATATAGCAAGTCAAACAAATCACGTCGGTCTGATATTCGGAACGATTACTGAAGATTATGAAGATAAGATCGGAACAGGTGTTTATAATTCCGCGGTACTCTGCTATGACGGGAAGATTCAGTTCATTCAAAATAAAACTCTCATTCCAAACTACGATGTATTTGATGAAGTCCGTTATTTCGAATCTTCGAAAGATGTTTTTATTCATGAATTCAAAGGTGAGAAACTTGGTATCTCTATTTGCGAAGATATTTGGAACGATGCCGATTACTGGAAACACAGACGCTATACTATTGATCCGGTTCAAAAACTCGTTGATAACGGCGCGACTTTTCTGATAAACATTTCTGCAAGTCCTTACGCTTACGGCAAGAGGAAAGAAAAATTTGAAATGCTTTCTGTCTTAACCAGAAATGATAAATGTCCTTTGGTTTATGTTTGCGCTGTAGGCGCTCAGACAGAATTGATTTTTGACGGAGGCAGTATGTGCCTCAATTTCTCCGGTCAACTTGATATGCTTGGAAAAGCTTTTGAAGAAGATTATTTCGTTTACGATTCCAAGAAAAAATACAATGAGATGAAAAAAATTGAATCGAATTTTAAAGAAGAAGTGTTAAATGCTTTGGTGCTGGGTTTAAAAGATTATGCGGGTAAAACGGGATTCAAAAAAGCGCTGGTTGGTTTAAGCGGAGGCATTGATTCTGCAATAGTAGCATATATTGCTGTCAAAGCTTTGGGTGAGAAAAATGTTCATGTGGTAATGATGCCTTCAAAATATTCAAGTGAAGGGAGCGTTAAAGATTCCGAGAAACTTATTGAAGAATTAGGCATCTCATCAGAACATATTTCTATTCAGCCTGTAGTTGATAAAACTCTGGAAATGCTGAAAGATTCTTTTAGAGGATTGGACGAAAATATAACGGAAGAAAATTTACAATCACGTGTACGCGGATTATACTTGATGGCTCTTTCAAATAAACATGGATATTTGCTTTGCACTACCGGGAACAAATCGGAAATTGCAACCGGTTATGCTACTCTTTACGGAGATATGTGCGGCGCTCTTGCAGTTATTGGAGATGTTTACAAAACACAAATCTATAAGATCGCAGAATTCATAAACCGCGATAAAGAAATAATTCCCATCGAAATAATAAAGAAAGCGCCTTCTGCAGAATTACGTCCGAACCAGACCGACCAAGATTCGTTGCCGGAATACGAATTACTTGATAAAATTTTGCAAATGTATCTTGAAGAACAGAAAGAATTTGAGGAAATATCTGCATCAATAGGGAACAAGGAGATTGTTCAAAAAGTATTACGCTTGGTAGATCTAAATGAATTTAAGAGAAAACAAGGTGCACCTGTTTTACGAGTTTCCACCAAAGCATTCGGATACGGAAGACGTTTTCCAATTGTACAGGGCTGGAGAAAATAATTGTAATCCATGTTAGTCCTTCTAATTACTAATTACAAAATCAAAAGAGAAGAAAATGAATTTCAAAAAAGTATTTACACTGAGTTTATTTTTCATTTCACAAATTGTATCTGCTCAGTTCGGTCAAACCGATTTAGTAAAAATCAAACTTGCCCAGAATAATCTGAAGGTTAATGCCGGTTCGCAATTCAAAGTTACTTTAGAAGCTCATATAAAAGAATCTTGGCATATCAATTCAAACAAACCTAATGATGATTTCTTAATCCCTTCTAAGGTTACAGCTAAGAGCGATAAAGCAACTCTTGAAAAGATTGTCTATCCGCAGCCGAAAGAATTAAAACTTGAGTTTTCAGAAAAACCGGTTTCAGTATTTGGCGGTGATGTAAAATTTGAACTTACTTTTTCAGTTGATAAAAATACCTCCAGCGGAAAATATTCGATCCCTGTTAAATTTGATTTCCAAGCTTGTAATGACCAAACATGTATGCCGCCGGCTGATGTTAAAGAGAATCTCACTTTTGAAGTTGTTGGAAGTGTGAAAGAAACTGGAAGTGAGAAGCAAGAGGTAAGAGGTGAGAAGCAAGAGGCAAGAAGTGAAGCATCAAATGTGAAGAGTGAAACAGGTAACGTAAATAATGAGAAGAAAGATGATAGCTCAATCGGTTCTACACTTGAAAAGAGCGGTCTATTTTTAAGTTTGATTTTTGTTTTCATCGGCGGACTCGCATTAAATTTAACACCATGTGTTTATCCTCTCATTCCAATCACAATCGGCTATTTCGGAGGACAGAGCGAAGGAAGAACTAGCAGACTATTTCTTTTGGGAATTCTTTATGTGCTGGGAATGTCTCTCACGTACTCAGTAATTGGTGTTGTAACATCACTCAGCGGTGCAATCTTTGGCACACTGATGCAGAATATGTTTGTAATAATTGGAATTGCTCTTTTATTTGTTCTGCTGGCATTAAGTCAGTTCGGTGTCTATGAATTTAAATTGCCAGATTCATGGGTAATGAAAGCAGGCGGTGCAAAGGGAGGTGCATTCGGTGCTTTCTTCATGGGTCTTACAATGGGAATTGTTGCAGCGCCATGTATTGGTCCTTTTGTCCTTGGCTTGGTTACATATGTTGCCGCTAAAGGCAGTCCACTCTACGGTTTCTTAATGTTTTTTGTAATGGCACTGGGACTTGGATTTCCGTATTTGCTCCTTGCGCTTTTTTCAGGTAAGATTAAAAAACTTCCACGTGCCGGCGATTGGATGGAAGGGATTAAACATATTTTCGGATTTCTTCTTCTCGGAATGGCAATCTATTTTATCGGACCAATTATTCCTAAAGAATTGAATAAATATCTTCTTCCTGCCTTTGGAATTATAGCTTCTCTTTATTTGTTATTAATAGACAAGATGGCAAACAATGTAAAGACGTTCCGTATTTTCAAAATTATTTTTTCAGTAATTGTAATTGCTGTTTCAATCTACGCTTTGATTCCTGCAAAAAACGTAGAACCGGAATGGCAGAAATTCAGCGAAGCAAAATATGAACTCTCTTTGAAGAACAACGAAAGAATGGTTGTAGATTTTTATGCCGATTGGTGTATTCCGTGTAAAGAATTGGATGCAATGACGTTCTCTGATCCGCGTGTTTTAAGCAGTCTAACAAAATTTACGACTTATAAGGTAGATATGACCCAAACCGTATCTGACGAAACAGAAAAGTTGCGCAACAAATTTAAAATTGTTGGTATGCCGACTGTTTTGATCATAAATGCGAAAGGAGAGGAAGTAGAGAGATTAACGGGATTTGTAAACGCCAACGAATTCTTGAAATTACTTCAAAAAGCAAATTGAATAGAGATTGCTAATCCTAATTAGCTTTCATATTTTTGGGGCGCTAAAAAAAACTAATTATAAATAATATTGAGTTATGATAATGGCACAAGAAACAGAAAAAGAAACGCTTGATCTTAAAGAGGTTACAATTCGTTTTGCAGGTGATTCTGGCGATGGAATGCAGCTTACGGGATCTCAGTTTAGCGACACAACAGCATTGATGGGCAATGACCTTGGAACACTTCCGGATTACCCTGCAGAAATCCGCGCACCCGCCGGAACACTTTACGGCGTAAGCGGCTTTCAAGTTCACTTTAGTTCAAGTGATATTCACACTCCAGGCGATACACCCGATGTTTTGGTAGCTATGAATCCTGCTGCCTTAAAGAAAAATTTAGTTGATCTAAAACATGACGGTATTATAATTGTCAATACAGATTCATTTGATGCCAAGAATTTGAAACTGGCAAATTATTCTGTAAATCCATTAGAAGATGATTCACTAGCCGGCTATAAAGTTTACCCGGTTCCAATTACAACTCTTACTTCAACTGCTTTAAAAGACAGCGGTTTGAGTATTAAAGATATCAACAGATGTAAAAACTTTTTTGCTCTTGGCTTGATGTATTGGCTCTACAATAGACCGCTTGAACCAACATTGAATTGGCTTACTTCTAAATTCAAAAATAAACCGGAAATTCTTAATGCGAATGAAACAGCTTTGAAAACAGGTTATTTCTTCGGCGATACAACAGAAATTTTTGAGAACCGTTATACTGTTGAACCTGCAAAGTTGAAAAAAGGCACTTACAGAAATATATCCGGTAACGAAGCTACTGCACTTGGACTTGTAACCGCATCAATAAAAAGCGGATTACCTTTGTTCTTAGGTTCATATCCTATTACACCGGCTACAGATATTCTTCAATTTCTTGCGGGATATAAAAATTTTGGAGTAAAAACATTTCAAGCTGAAGATGAAATTGCCGGTATTACTTCTGCAATTGGTGCTGCGTTTTCCGGCTCACTTGCTGTTACAACTACAAGCGGTCCCGGCGTTGCTCTTAAAACTGAAGCAATAGGATTAGGAGTAATGACAGAATTACCTTTAGTAATTGTGAACGTTCAAAGAGGCGGTCCGAGTACAGGATTACCAACTAAAACAGAGCAGGCAGATTTACTTCAAGCTATATACGGTAGAAACGGTGAAGCACCAATTCCTGTTCTTGCTGCAGCAACACCAAGCGATTGCTTTTACATGGCTATTGAAGCAGCTAGAATTGCAGTTAAGTATATGACTCCGGTTATGCTATTAACCGACGGTTATATTGGCAACGGAACAGAGCCGTGGCGTATTCCACACGAAAATGAAATTCCTGAAATCCCGGTTAAATTTGCTACCAAAGCTGAGGGATTTGCACCATACTCAAGAGACGAAAATCTTGCAAGACCTTGGGCTATACCTGGAACAGTTGGTCTTGAACATAGAATTGGCGGTCTGGAAAAAGCGAATATAACAGGTAACGTAAACTACGATCCTTCTAACCATGACGCTATGGTGAAATTGAGAGAACAGAAAATTCAAAATGTGAAAAATGATATTCCGGATTTAACCGTTCAAGGCGATGCTGAAGGAGAGCTATTAGTTTTAGGTTGGGGCGGAACTTACGGCGCTATTAAAGAAGCTGTTGATAAAGCTACAAGCAGAGGACTTAAAGTTTCTCAAGCTCATTTGAAATATGTACATCCTATGCCTAAGAATACTAAAGATGTTCTTAGTAAGTTCAAAAAAGTTTTGATTCCTGAAATCAATCTTGGACAACTTGCAAAAATTGTTAGAAGTGAATTTCTTATTGATGTCTTACAGTACAACCTTGTAAGAGGTTTACCATTCAGATCTAGCGACATCGAAAACCAGATAGTTGAAATCCTTGGAGGAAAAAATGGCAAATAATATAGATGTGACACCCGTAAAATTAACTGCTAAAGATTTTTCATCGGGTCAGGATGTTAGATGGTGTCCAGGATGCGGAGATTATTCTATTCTTGCTCAAGTGCAGAGATCATTTCCGGAAATCAATATCCCTAAAGAAAAAATGGTATGGATCTCCGGCATCGGATGTTCAAGCCGTTTTACTTATTACATGAGTACTTACGGTTTCCATACTATTCACGGAAGAGCCGCCGCTATTGCTACCGGAGTTAAAATCGCCCGTCCCGATCTTTCCGTTTGGGTTGCAACCGGAGATGGCGATCTAATGAGCATCGGCGGAAATCATTTCATTCATACATGCAGAAAGAATGTTGATCTAAAAATTCTTCTTTTCAATAATGCGATTTATGGATTAACAAAAGGTCAGTATTCTCCAACATCAGCAAAAGGATTGGTAACAAAAACCTCACCTTACGGAAGTGTTGATTATCCTTTCAATCCGCTCAGTTTAGCTCTTGGTGCAGGCGCTTCATTTGTTGCTCGCACAGCTGATTCTGAAGCAAAACATATGCAAGAAGTAATAAAACGCGCCGCTGAACATAAGGGAACTGCATTTGTCGAAATTCTTCAGAATTGTGTGATTTTTAATGATGGTGTTTTCGATCCGATCACTTCCAAAGAAAATAAAGCCGATAAAATGCTTATGCTCAAACATGGTCAGCCAATGTTATTTGGAAAGGATAATAAGAAGGGTATTAAGCTAGATGGATTTAAGCCTGTTATTATTGATCTAAATGATCCGAAAAATTCAATCAACGATGTTTGGGTTCATGATGAAAAAGATACAAGTCATGCTCGTGCGTTTATTCTAGCGCATCTTGCAGACGATCCGGAAATGCCGTCGCCATTTGGAATTATAAGACAAGAATTAAAACCTACATACGATGAAGGTGTCGAAAAACAAATTGAGCATATTACCGAGAAGAAGGGAAAGGGAAATCTTGAAAAACTTCTCTTCAGCGGAAATACTTGGGAAGTTAACTAGATTCTTGATTTAGGATTCTAGAATCTCGATTATTAAATTTGGGCGAAGTTATCTTCGCCCATTTTATTTCAAAAGAATAAATTATGAATGATTTTTCTCAGCTTAAAAAAATAATTGATGGGCATAATTCCTTTCTGCTTTCGACACATGTAAATCCGGACGCTGATGCGCTTGGCTCTCAACTCGGTTTTTATCTTATTCTAAAAAAGCTGGGCAAGAATGTCCGCGTGATAAACCATAGTGCCACTCCGTACAATTTGGAATTTCTCGATCAGGATAATGTAATCGAAAAGTTTGATGAGACAGTTCACGAAAATGTTTTTAACGAATCGGAAGTCTTTGTCCTGCTAGATCTAAATCAAGGCAACCGTATTGTAAGTATGGAAAAAGGTCTTCGCGCTTTTAAGGGACTGAAAGTTTGTATTGATCATCATCAGGACACAGAAAATTTATTCGATTTTGTTTTTGGCGGCATAGAATATTCCGCAACATCAGAAATCATTTATGACTTTATTGAAGAGACAAAAATTGTTGAACTTGACCATGCAATTGCACTGCAACTCTATTCTGGAATTATGACTGATACCGGTTCATTCCGGTTCGACAGAACATCTCCGCGTATTCACCGTATAATGGCGGAACTGCTTGAAAAAGGTGTAAGTCCGACAGATGTTTATGATAAGATTTATGACCAGTTCAAATTCGGAAGAGTAAAACTTCTTGGTGAAGCGCTGAGTACAATTCAACTCGATTCAACACAAAAGATTGCGTATATGGTTGTAAGGCGTGAACAGCTCAATCAAAACAGTGCAACAGAAGCAGATATTGACGGATTTGTAAATTACTGCTTAACCATTCAAGGTGTTCAAATTGGAATTCTTTTTTATGAATTGAAAGACGGTATTAAAGTCAGCTTCCGTTCAAAAGGAGAAATTCCGGTTAATAAATTAGCTAAAGAATTTAACGGCGGCGGACATACGAACGCGTCCGGCATTCGTCTTTTCAATACAACAGTAGAAGATGTAAAAGAAAAAATAATTTCAGCAGCTCAACGCTATCTATAATATTTTGAAAGAGGGAATCATGCATTTCAACTTGAAAATTAACGCGGCTAAAGATGAACTGAATCTTAAAACGGATTCAGCTTTAGTAAAATTCTTTATTGATACCAATAAACTTGAAAAAATTGTTGATGAATTCTTTCTTTCTCTTAATTATTCGTTGGGAAAAGTTCAAAAGAAAAATTTCATGGATAAAAAATCCAACGAGTTTACTTACTACAGTCAGACAGATGAGCCGTCCGTTATCTTTGTTAAGAAGATAAAGCTAGACAAGCATTTTTCATCCGACTTTTTCAGAAATTATTTTGCCGGATTAGTTCCATCATTAAAAAAGAAAAATCTGAAAGCGGTTCACGTTATCGTTCCATCGTTTCTCGAATTCAAAAATTATTTTGAAAATGAGAATCAGTTTTTGCAGACAATGCTTGAAGGCATTCATCTTGGCAATTACACGTTCGATAATTATAAATCCGACAAAGAAAAACCAGCTGAACTTTCTTTCTTAATCCATTATACAGATCAAAAGCTTCTGAAAAATAGTATTGAAATTTCAGATAAACTTATGAGCGCGGTTTACTTCTCTCGCGACTTGGTAAACGAACCGGCTGTTACAATAACACCGGCTGAACTTTCGGCTAGAGCTAAAAAAGAACTTACAAAAGTCGGCGTAAAAGTAACTGTATTTAACAAAGCCGAATTGAAAAAGAGAAAGATGAATGCAATTTTAGCGGTGGGCGGGGCAAGTGATAATCCTCCTTGTCTAATCACAATGCATTACAAACCGAATCTTAAAACGAAAAAGAAAATTGCTCTTGTTGGTAAAGGAGTTTGTTATGATTCCGGCGGACTTTCGTTAAAACCAACTTCAAGCATGCTGGAGATGAAAGGAGATATGGCGGGCGGTGCTGCAGTGATTGGAATTATAAAAGCTGCTGCTATGTTGAAATTGCCGGTTGAAATAATAGGTGTTGTTCCCGCAGTTGAAAATATGGTTAACGGTTCTTCATATAAACCGGGTGATATTATTATCGCCGCCTCCGGTAAATCAATTGAAGTGAAAGACACCGATGCCGAAGGAAGAATTGTTTTAGCAGATGCGCTTCATTACGCTTCTCAGCAGAAACCCGATGAGATAATTGACTTTGCAACTTTAACCGGCGCCTGTGTTGTTGCACTTGGTGAAATTGCCGCGGGATTATTCACTCAGAATGATAAGCTTGCCGAAAATTTGCTGAACTCCGGTACACAAACATTCGAACGTTTGTGGCGCATGCCTTTCTGGAATGATTATAATGATATGATCAAAAGCGAAATTGCAGACGTAAGCAATCTCGGACCAAGATGGGGCGGGGCAATTACAGCCGGAAAATTCTTAGAAAATTTTGTTGATGAAAAAACTCCATGGGCTCATATTGATCTTGCAGGACCGGCACTGAAGCACAAATCAAATAACTACACAGAAAAATATGA
>JAKAMS010000345.1 GCA_021812745.1 Bacteroidota bacterium
TGGCTGCCTCATGCGCTTGAAGAAAAGTTTCGGCGACTACTAATGCAATAGGATGACCAATGAAATGAACAGTATCTTCGGCAAAAAGGTTTTCGTCACGCACAATTCCGCCAATCTGATTTTCACCGGGAATATCTTTTGCGGTAAAAATTCCTTTTACACCATCTACGTACCAAGCATTGCTAAAATCCAGATTTAATATTTTCCCGTGCGCAACAGGAGAATAATAGACATAACCAAACAGAGTTCCTTCCGGAGAAACGATATCATCAACAAATAGAGATTCACCGCGAGTATGCCGTACCGAGTCGTAATTTTTCAAAGCAATTTCTCCAAGTCAATCTGCTGCGGAAAAAGTTTGATAAAATGAGCATATAAAAGTTGACGCAGTAATAAACGTTTATATTCTGCAGAACCGCGTGCATCGCTTATAGGATTAATCTCTGTTTGAGCAATCTGCCCTGCTTCAATTATTGTTTCCGTTGTTATTTCTCTTTTAAGTAAAAATCTGCAAGTCTGATTTAAAAAGAAAGGAACAGGTGCAACACCGCCGGCAGAGATATGAATCGTAAAAATTTTTCCATTCTTCATTTCCAAATAGATTGAAGAGTTTACACTTGCAATATCAAGATATGTCCGTTTAGAAATTTTTTCATAATTGAATAAAAAATTCTTCGGCGGAATTGGAAAAGAAACCGACTCAACAATTTCATTCTTTTTCTTTTCTAAAATTTTATACCCTGTATAAAAATTTTTTAATAGAATCCGGCGTTTTTTCTTTCCGTCTGTCAAATGAACTGCCGCGCCGAGTGCCAGAAGTATATTTGTCATATCTCCTATTGGCGAAGCATTTACAATATTACCGCCAACGGTTGCGCGGTTACGGATTGGAAGCGAACCGAAAAAATTCAGATAGTAGTTCCAATGAAGGAAATATTTTTGAAGCAGTTCTGATGATTTGATCTCTTCAATAGTTGTATAGGCACCTATCTTTATTTTATCGCCTTCAATCGAAATCCCCGAAAGATTTTTTTTATTTGAAAATAAATCGGCTTGACTACGAATCAGACTTTCCCATTTCTGAACGTATAAGTCTGTTCCTCCGGCAATTAATGTCTTAGTTTCGGATTGACGAACTCTTTTGAAAATATCAGAGTTCAGATGACTTAATTTATCTTTTATACCACTAAAGTAATCCGGCACAAATTTCAAAGCGATGAGGTTTTCAAGATGAGTCTTTTTCTGAGATTTATTTTTTTCAAATGTAAGTATTCCATTTTCTGTAGCTCGTTTAATGCCGGCATAGCCGGTGCATCTACAGATATTTCCGCCAAGAGATTCAACTGCACTACTGGAATTGAAAGAGGAATTGCTTAAAAAATATCCGGTCATAGAGACAACAAAACCCGGCGTACAGAATCCACATTGAGTTCCTCCCTCATTTGCAATTGCGGATTGTATTGGTGATAACTCAGTTTGGTTAAAACCTTCCACAGTAACAACGTGTTTACCTTGAACATCTCCTAGAGGGACAAGACATGAATTAGCGGATTTGTATATAACTTTGTTATTCACTAAGGCGCCAATAAGAACTGTACAGGCGCCGCAATCGCCTTCACGGCATCCCTCTTTTGTTCCGGTTAATTTTTTCTCTTTGCGAATGAAGTCCAGAAGAACTGTCGTTGGAAGAGTATCCGAAATGATATGAGCATTATTAAGAATAAATTCGATCATTTTTTTCAATTGATTGTTCACCCATAGTATTAATTGCTAAGTGAACTGACTTTTTTAAAAGAACTTTGATTATCCACAAAAAAAATTAACACTTTGAAAAGCCGAAATCAAAAACTTAATTTCAAGTGGCAATAATAAATTATAAAATGAAACGACCTGAAATCTGGCAAAAAAATCTTTTAGCGCTTGCGGTTAGTCAATTTTTCTACCGGGCAGGAACACGAAGTTTGATTCCATTCCTCCCTCTTTTTATTCATGATCTTGGAAAAACATCCGCTACATCAACAGCTATTTGGAGTGGGTGGATATTTGCCGCTCCATTTATCGTTTCATTTTTTACAACTCCTTTGTGGGGGAGTTTCGGAGATAAATTCGGGCGGAAGCTGATGACATTGCTGGCTGTATTTGGTTTTGCCGCCTCACAGTTTTTAATGGGAATATCCGCAGATCTAACTCAACTGCTTCTGTTCGCATCGCTTCAAGAAATTATGGGCGGATTTTATCCGGCGGCTATTTCTTTAACAGCATCGAATACACCTAAAGAAAAAACCGCTTACGCGCTTGGCATTATACAATTTGCCAACGGAAGCGGGAACGTTGTTGGACCAATCATTGGCGGAATTCTTGCCGATCTGTTCGGCTATAGAGATGTTTTTTTTCTCGTTGCATTAACTGTCGCATTATCGGGGCTTTTAGTTTTATTTTTTGTTGAAGAAGAAAATTTTGAATTGCAAAAAAAATTCTATTACTCCTTCATCAATAATTGGAAGCATCTATTTACCAAAAGAGTTCTACTATCGTGCGGTCTCTTTTTATTGATCTATTCATTAAGTGTTTCTATGCTTCGTCCAACTTTTTCTCTTTTTATCCAATCACTTGATTTTAATGCACGAACATCAACTCTAACAGGAATTTTACTTGGAGTTTACGGCGGAACGTCCGCAGTTGCTTCTGCGTTGTTTGGAAAATTTCTTCAAAGGTTTGGCGTAAAATCTCTAACTGCTTATACCGTTTTAATTGCATCACTTTCTTCAATTTTGATTGCAGCTTCCTCGACAATTACAATGATCTCGGTTTTTCTAATTCTCTCCGGATTTTCACTAGGTTTAATTCTGCCTCTTATTTATACTCTAATTACAAATAATACAGAGAGCGATCGCAAAGCCGGAGTGTTTGGCATTGGCTCAAGTTTTCAAATTATTGGTAATCTCGTTGGTTCTGCTTTTTCGGGAATAATTGTTGCAAGTTTAGGCATAAGTGCTCCATTTGTAGTAGCCGGATTGCTGTTTCTGTTTGTTATTCCCATTTCTATATTTGGATTGCAAATGAAAGATTCTACGACCTGAGATTAATATTTTAAAATGGGGATTAAAATGAAATCGTGCTTTGCTTTCAGTATTCTTCTGGTTTTAATATCTTTTACTTCTGCCAATGCTCAGAGCGACACTCTAAAATCCAATCTTTTGGTTATAACACTCACAGACAAGACAGAGTATGTAGGAAAAATTGAATCTTCCGAATCAAAATTTCTAAACATAATAACACATGAAAATCAGAAAGTCAGAATTCCAAAAGAGCTGATTAAAGATGTAGTAGGTTTAGAAGATTCAGATTTTGCAAGGCGAGAAAGAACGGCGCTCAAAATGAAAAATGAAGTGAAAGATACAGTTGCCCGCCCAAATTATACTGATGCAAGTTTGAGCCGCTTGATAATTTTTCCGACAGCGAGACCGCTGAAACCGGGGCAAGGATATATACAATTGAATGAACTCTTTTTTCCATTCGCGGC
>JAKAMS010000346.1 GCA_021812745.1 Bacteroidota bacterium
TTTCGCCTAAAGCTATTGAAAGAAGAAAACAAGTTATGGGGGAGGATAATTATATCACGTTTGAGGACATTCCTCTCAGTGAAAATTATACTAATCAAATTGAGCAGCTCGGAATTAAAATTGAGAACAAATTAAAATGGTTTAATGCAGTCAGTTGTTACTTGACCGATGCTCAAATAAATCAATTAAAAAGTTTATCGTGCATAGAAAAAATTGAAAAAGTCCGGGTGTTCAAATCAAGAACGGATGAAAATCAATTAATCAACCGGAACAACAGTGTTCAGCAATTAAATAAAATTTCTTCTCCTACTTCCTTGAACTATGGAGACTCTCGGACACAAAATGCTCTTTCAGATATTCCTGCAGTACATGACTTGGGAATAAATGGAGAAGGTGTTTATGTTGGAATTCTGGACGATGGTTTTTCTTGGCAAATTTATACTGCATTGAAAGATAGAAATAATGTACTACGTGAATATGATTATGTCGAAGGAGACAACAATGCTCAAAATTATATTGTGAATGGGATCTCGCATGGGGCAGTGGTGTTTTGTTTAATGGCAGGTTATGATCCGGGTTTTGCAATTGGTCCAGCGTATGGAGCTAAATTCTTTTTAGCAAAGACTGAAGACTCTTCAACTGGAAATAAGGATAAACATTATGAGGAAGACAATTATGCAGCAGCTCTTGAAGATATGGAAAGCGCTGGAGTGGACATAACAAGTAGCTCACTTGGATATACAGAATTTATCTCCCCTGAACTTTCTTATTCTTACGCTGATATAAATGGTATCACTACTATTGTAGCAAAAGCAGCTAATCTTGCATATGATAGAGGTGTTTCTACATTTACTGCGGCTGGTAATGACGGTGCTTCTTATTGGGGCGTAGGAAATGGTGGGATAGATTCTCCTGGAGATGCTTTGAATATTATTACTGTGGGAGCTGTTACTTCAAATAATGACGTTGCATATTTTAGCAGTCGGGGTCCAACTTATGATAAAAGAATAAAACCAGAAGTTGTAGCTATGGGTTCGGGTAATTCCATACCTTTATCCAATGGGGTTAGTTATGGAACTGGAAGTGGTACTTCCTTTGCAACACCAATAGCAGCTGGAATAGCAGCATTACTAAAATCAGCATGGCCTCATTTAACAAACGCTCAGATTAGAAAAATATTTCTTGAATCGGGCGACAACACGGCTAATCCAAATAATGATAGAGGGTGGGGATTAATTTCAGCTAAGAAGGCAATTTCTTATCCAAATTTAAGTGCAGTTAATGATGTTTATAAAGTCATTAACAAAATTTTTATAGATGCTAATGGCGTTGACTCTTCAACAGTAAGATTAAATTACAGTATAGGTGGAAGTTCTTTCCAATCCGTTTCAATGCATCCAGTAAATTTCAATTATACTTTTAAATACAACTACACTTTGCCTACTACTATTACTAATGGTGATTCGGTCAAATTTTATTTTACATATCAGACTACTGGTGGCGCATTTGTAAGGGAACCTGCTGGAATTAGTAATTACAAGTTTTCATATGGCAGTATGAATATCAGCAATATAACTTCTGTAAAGATAAACGATGAGATTCCAACAAATTTCAATCTTGCTCAAAATTATCCAAATCCATTTAATCCGAGTACGGTTATCAGCTATCAGCTATCAGCTCCAAGTAAAGTTACTTTGAAAGTTTATGATTTATTAGGTAGAGAAGTAGCAACACTAGTTAATGAATATCAGCTTGCAGGATCATACAATTCTCAATTCTCAATTATCAATTATCAATTATCCTCCGGCGTTTATTTTTATAGATTGCAGACAGATAATTTTAGCGCAACAAAAAAAATGATGTTAATTAAGTAGAGAAAACGATGTCCAAAATTCTATACGAGAGACAGCAAGTTTATTTATCATCATTAAGAAATCCGCCGGACTCTCTTCTCAAAGAGATGGAAGAATTTGCACTTGAGAAAAAGATTCCGATACTTGATTGGAATTCAGCCGAGTTTCTTGAAGAACTGATTCTCATTCATCGTCCTAAAAGAGTTTTGGAGATCGGAACGGCAATAGCATATTCATCAATTAGAATAGCAAGGCACTTGCGCAAAAAAGCAGTATTAGATACAATTGAAAAAAGTAAAAATAATATTACACTTGCAACTGAGTTCATTAAACGCGCCAAACTTAGTCCATCCATCAAGATTCTTGAAGGTGACGCGTTGGAAATAATGCCGGTGCTGGGAAAAAAATATGATCTGATCTTTCTTGATGCGGACAAGCAAGATTATGAAAAACTATTTTATTACTCATTAATGCTGCTTAAGAAACATGGAATTTTATTTGTTGATAATCTTCTTTGGCATGGTTATCCGGCGGCTAGAAGCGTGCCTGCTTCTTTTAGCAAATCAACAAAAATTATTCGCGAGTTTAATAAATTGTTTACAAACCAGACTTCCTTAAAAACAACAATTCTTCCTATTGGCGATGGGATCGGTTTAGGAGTGAAAGTTTAGATATGAATCCCGATTTCTCTTTAACCACAAATAGTATTTTAACAAAAGTTAGTGAGCTCGCTGAAAACCGCCTACAGCGCCGTGAAGATCTTGAACTGCTGATAGACACTGCGATTAAGCAAAATAAAATTTCTCTTCTGAAAGAATTATCTTTTCACGCAAAATTTTCAGATGGACTTCTTCGTGTAGTTCAGAAAAAAGAAAGTACTGTTGATGAGGCATATTTTCTTAAAGCTACAGAAGAATATAAAAACAGTATCGAAAAGGTGAGAACAGTTTTGGAAGAACTCTTAATTAATGCTTCTGAATTTTTCAACTCGGTTCTTACGGAAAAATATCTTCAGCTGTCTCAAGTCAGTTTGGCAAATCTTAATTCTTTGTGTTCGGATCTGAGCTATCTTAAACTATTTTTTAATGATTTAAGAAACATCAACGGTTAGTATCCATTTAAAATAAAAAAAGGATTTAAAGCTTGGTGCCTTAAATCCTTTCTCTTCAAAATTATTTTTTTTATCTAGGTTTTTTTAAGGTCTCTGCATATTTCTCTGCAACTTCTTGAACTGATTTACTGGAGATAAGACTATAAATTTTATTTCTTAATTCAGCCCATTCATCATGTAAAGGACAAGGATATTCATCGGAGCATTCTTTTAATCCGGTAACACATTTTAAATTAATGACGGGACCTTCAACTCTTTCCACTATTTCAAGAATTGAACTCTTTTTAGCGAGTTCTGTTATCTTAAAGCCACCGCCTCTCCCTTTGAATGAATCAACATAACCGTATTTAGCCATTCTTTGTAAAATTTTTGCAAGATAATGAGCAGGGATGTCTTCATTTTTTGCAATTTCAGAAGACATAATTAAGCTTTCTTTGGTTTGCCTAGCCAAGAACAATATTGCTCTTATTGCGTATTCTCCGGTTTTGGTATAAATCATTTATGCCTCTGCATTTTAGTAAAATTAATTTGTCATTTAAGAGACTTTAAGGTGCTACT
>JAKAMS010000347.1 GCA_021812745.1 Bacteroidota bacterium
TGAAAACCAGGCTCACTAAATACCGCAACATTTTTTCTTAATAAAATAATTCCCAACGCCATTGAAACGAACGGGAAGACAATATCATTCGGAAGTATAAAAATTCTTTCACCGCTTCTAAATCCTATATAAACAAGCGCAAAATGTATTCCGGCAAGAATTAATAAACCGCTTAGAACAGTTTTGAAGTTTTCTTTTCGTTGTGAATGAACCTCATCGTCTGTTAATTGTTTTGGTTTTTGTTCAATCGGTAAAAGTAGAGTTGTAATTATATACGCCACCGCGCCCCATCCGCCAAGCAGAACAGTCAGCAAGGCAATTATGCGAACTGTTGCTGTATCCATTTTTAAATATTCTGCAATACCGGAACAGACACCGGCAATCACAACATCGCTTTTTGAGCGTTGCAGTTTTTTTAAAGGAATAGGTGATGGCTCATTTGCCATCTGATCGAAAAAGTTTTGTTCGTTGGAATTTTTTTCTTCTTCATGCATTGGAATTTATTTTTCTTTCATTTTACCGAAAATTAAAATCAGAATTAATTCTACATGATTTCATTAATAAATTATAAGTAAAGCTTGACTATTTTCTCTATTACGAGAGATCTTATTTCGAATATATAAATTTATGTTTAGGGGCACAATAAATTGACAGCAATGATTTATAAAATCCGTAAACCCATACTAGAGGCAACCAGCTCAGCCGTAATCTCAGCGCTTCTGTTGCGCGTATCAAGAATGGGGTTAACTTCTGCAACTTCCAGTGACGACATGCACCCGCATTCGGCGATTGTTTCCATTAGTAAATGCGCTTCGCGGTAACTCAATCCGCCGCTGACGGGAGTTCCAACTCCGGGCGCTTCAGACGGATCAATACTGTCAACATCAAAACTGACGTGTATATGCTGAACTCGTGATTTATAATCTTTTAAAATTTTATTTATAATAAAATTTATTCCTTTGCGGTCAATCTCGGTCATCGTATAAACTTTTAAGCCAAGCCGCTTTATGGTTTCTCTTTCTTCATTATCCAGACTTCTGATTCCAATAAATGTAACATTCTCTGGCTTTACTTTTGGCGAGAGTCCGTGAATTTTAGTCAATAATTTATTTCCTAAACCAAGCGATGCGGCAACGCTCATTCCGTGAATATTTCCCGAAGGAGTTGTTTCTTCCGTATTCATGTCTGCATGCGCGTCAATCCAAATCAATCCGAGTTCATGCTTCTTCTTTTTGCAAAACGAAGCAATGCCCGCAAGAGTTCCGATTGCCATTGAATGATCTCCACCCATGCACAGAGGAAAATGATTTTGTTCAAGAGATTTTTCAACGCGCCGCGCAAGCAGTTCGCATGTTCTAACAATTTCGCTAAGGTATTTCAATTTGGGATTTTTAATTGTCTGTAATTCTTGATTGCGTATAAATAGATCGCCAAGATCTTCAACGGTATAGCCCAGATTTTCCAAGCGCTGTCTTATGTTTGCAATACGAAGCGCTGACGGTCCCATATCCACACCGCGCCGATCGGCGCCAAGATCCATCGGAAATCCAATTAAGTCAACATATTTACTCGGTAAAACGGTTCTCATACTGCTTTCCTATCTTAATGTGTAAAGCAATCTAATAAATAAATTGCAATGATTTTCCGGAAAGATAAACATGTGCAACTGCTGATCTATTCGTTTATATTTCAATAAGAATATAAAACATTTTATATCTCCCACATTAAGTCTAATCATGATGAGGTTAATATGATTAAAAAATATTTTCTTCTAGATGAACTTGGCACTACAATTAAACAGGAAATTCTTGCAGGCGGAACAACTTTTGTAACGATGGCGTACATCATCATAGTCAATCCAAAAATTTTAGAAGCTGCCGGAATGCCGTTTGGCGCTTCAATGGCTGCAACAATTTTGAGCGCATTCTTTGGAACATTGATCATGGGCGTTTATGCCAAAAGACCATTCGCAATTGCGCCTTATATGGGAGAGAATGCTTTCGTTGCTTACACTGTTGTTAATGTTTTGCATTATAGTTGGCAAACGGCGCTGGGCGCAATTTTTATAGGCGGAGTTTTGTTTACTCTTCTAACTTTGTTAAATATTAGAAGCTGGCTTGCAAATGCAATTCCCGAAAGTTTAAAAATAGCTTTTGCTGCCGGTATTGGATTGTTTTTAACTTTTATCGGATTGAATGAAACCGGAATTGTAAAATTAGGAGTGCCCGGCGCTCCGGTACATGTCGGAAATTTTCATGAACCGTCCGTTCTGCTTGGAATATTCGCCTTTCTTTTTATCGGTGTTTTAATGATCAAAAAAATTCATGGGTCAATTCTAATCGGAATTCTTCTCACAACTTTGCTCGGATTTTTGTTCGGAGTAACAAAATTTCCATCTGAATGGGTTAGTATGCCCCCGGATATTCGTCCAGTGCTTTTTCAACTAGACATTCTTGGCGCACTAAGCTGGGGGTTCTTTTCTGTAATTCTGGTTGTCTTTGTAATGGACTTTGTAGATACGATGGGAACGTTGCTTGGTCTTGGTTATAAGGCAAAGATGCTGGATGAAAAAGGAAATTTGCCCGATATAGAAAAACCAATGCTGGCAGATGCGCTTGCAACAGTCTTTGGTGCACTCTGCGGAACAACAACAACCGGTGCTTATATTGAGTCGGCTGCGGGAATTGAAGCCGGTGGTAAATCCGGATTGACGGCAGTTGTAACCGCAATTTTATTTCTATGCGCATTATTCTTCGCGCCTCTTTTCGCAGCTATACCGCCTTATGCTTATGGCGCTGCGTTAATAATAGTCGGTTTGTTGATGATCTCTCCGGTATCACATCTCAAGTATGATGATCTTGCCGAAACAATTCCGGTCTTTATTACAATGACGTTAATGAGTTTTACTTTCAATCTTGGAATTGGTATGACAGCGGGATTTGTGGTTTATCCGTTAACAATGATGGTTGCCGGAAGAATAAAAACCGTTAGCACCGGCATGTGGGTTCTGTTTTGCTTTTCGGTTTTGTTCTACATTTTTTATCCGTATTAATAATTGATTTCTATAACTGAATTGAAAACAGAATCCTTTAATGAATATGTTCATCTAATAAACAGTTAAAAAAAACAAGAGGATTATTTTATGGCGACCAAGAAAGCATATGTAAAGCAGATTAAAGGCGTAACATTTATGGGCAAAACCGATTCCAATCATTGGGTGCCTATGGATGGACCTGAAAATTTTGGCGGAAGCGATGCCGGAACACGCCCTAAAGAATTAATATTGCTTGCGCTTGCGGGTTGTACTGGAAGCGACGTTGCGGTTATTTTGCAGAAGAAAAAAATTAATCTAGACGGTTTTGAAATTAATATCGCTGCCGATGTTCAAGAAACTCATCCTCAAGTTTTTACTAAGATTCAACTGGAATATGTTTTTTACGGTGAAAATATTCCCAAAGAAGCCGTTGAAAGAGCAATTGAACTTTCACAAAATACATATTGCAGCGTTACTGCAATGCTTA
>JAKAMS010000348.1 GCA_021812745.1 Bacteroidota bacterium
TAAGCATTGCAGTAACGCTGCAATATGTATTTTGTGAAAGTTCAATTGCTCTTTCAACGGCTTCTTTGGGAATATTTTCACCGTAAAAAACATATTCCAGTTGAATCTTAGTAAAAACTTGAGGATGTGTTTCTTGAACATCGGCAGCGATATTAATTTCAAAACCGTCTAGATTAATTTTTTTCTTCTGCAAAATAACCGCAACGTCGCTTCCTGTACATCCCGCAAGCGCAAGCAATATTAATTCTTTAGGACGTGTACCGGCATCGCTTCCACCAAAATTTTCAGGTCCATCCATAGGCACCCAATGATTGGAATCGGTTTTGCCCATAAATGTTACGCCTTTAATCTGCTTTACATATGCTTTCTTGGTCGCCATAAAATAAACCTCTTGTTTTTTTAACTGTTTATTAGATGAATATATTCATTAAAGGATTCTGTTTTCAATTCAGTTATAGAAATCAATTATTAATACGGATAAAAAATGTAGAACAAAACCGAAAAGCAAAACAGAACCCACATGCCCGTGCTAACGGTTTTTATTCTTCCGGCAACCATCATTGTTAACGGATAAACTACAAATCCCGCCGTCATACCAATTCCAAGATTGAAAGTAAAACTCATTAACGTCATTGTAATAAAGACCGGAATTGTCTCTGCAAGATCATCATACTTTAGATGCGATACGGGAGAGATCATTAACAAACCGACTATTATTAATGCCGCACCATAAGCGTAAGGCGGTATAGCGGCGAAAA
Source organism: Bacteroidota bacterium (assembly GCA_021812745.1). Next base: position 759 of record JAKAMS010000348.1, read on the forward strand.
GAGGCGCAAAGAATAATGCACATAAAAATAAAATTGCTGTTACAACTGCCGTCAAACCGGATTTACCACCGGCTTCAATTCCTGCAGCCGACTCAATATAAGTACCGGTTGTTGTTGTTCCGCAGAGTGCGCCAAAGACTGTTGCAAGCGCATCTGTCAGCATTGGTTTTTCTATATCGGGCAAATTTCCTTTTTCATCCAGCATCTTTGCCTTATAACCAAGACCAAGCAACGTTCCCATTGTATCAACAAAGTCCATTACAAAGACAACCAGAATTACAGAAAAGAATCCCCAGCTTAGTGCGCCAAGAATGTCTAGTTGAAAAAGTACGGGGCGAATATCCGGCGGCATACTAACCCATTCAGATGGAAATTTTGTTACACCGAACAAAAATCCGAGCAAAGTTGTGAGAAGAATTCCGATTAGAATTGACCCATGAATTTTTTTAATCATTAAAACACCGATGAAAAGAAAGGCGAATATTCCAAGCAGAACGGACGGTTCATGAAAATTTCCGACATGTACCGGAGCGCCGGGCACTCCTAATTTTACAATTCCGGTTTCATTCAATCCGATAAAAGTTAAAAACAATCCAATACCGGCAGCAAAAGCTATTTTTAAACTTTCGGGAATTGCATTTGCAAGCCAGCTTCTAATATTTAACAAAGTTAGAAGAGTAAACAAAACTCCGCCTATAAAAATTGCGCCCAGCGCCGTTTGCCAACTATAATGCAAAACATTAACAACAGTGTAAGCAACGAAAGCATTCTCTCCCATATAAGGCGCAATTGCGAATGGTCTTTTGGCATAAACGCCCATGATCAATGTTCCAAAGAATGCGCTCAAAATTGTTGCAGCCATTGAAGCGCCAAACGGCATTCCGGCAGCTTCTAAAATTTTTGGATTGACTATGATGATGTACGCCATCGTTACAAAAGTTGTTCCGCCTGCAAGAATTTCCTGTTTAATTGTAGTGCCAAGTTCATCTAGAAGAAAATATTTTTTAATCATATTAACCTCATCATGATTAGACTTAATGTGGGAGATATAAAATGTTTTATATTCTTATTGAAATATAAACGAATAGATCAGCAGTTGCACGTGTTTATCTTTCCGGAAAATCATTGCAATTTATTTATTAGATTGCTTTACACATTAAGATAGGAAAGCAGTATGAGAACCGTTTTACCGAGTAAATATGTTGACCTAATTGGATTTCCGATGGATCTTGGCGCCGGTCGGCGAGGTGTGGATATGGGACCGTCAGCGCTTCGTATTGCAAACATAAAACAGCGCTTGGAGAATCTGGGTTATACCGTTGAAGACCTTGGCGATCTATTTATACGCAATCAAGAATTACAGACAATTAAAAATCCCAAATTGAAATACCTTAGCGAAATTGTTAGGACATGCGAACTGCTTGCGCGGCGCGTTGAAAAATCTCTTGAACAAAATCATTTTCCTCTGTGCATGGGTGGAGATCATTCAATGGCAATTGGAACTCTTGCGGGCATTGCTTCGTTTTGCAAAAAGAAGAAACACGAACTCGGCTTGATTTGGATTGACGCGCATGCGGATATGAATACGGAAGAAACAACCCCTTCGGGAAATATTCACGGAATGAGCGTTGCCGCATCGCTTGGTTTAGGAAATAAATTATTGACTAAAATTCACGGACTCTCGCCAAAAGTAAAACCCGAGAATGTTACATTTATTGGAATCAGAAGTCTGGATAATGAAGAAAGAGAAACCATCAGGCGGCTTGGCTTAAAAGTTTATACGATGACTGAGATTGACCGCAAAGGAATAAATTTTATTATAAATAAAATTTTAAAAGATTATAAATCGCGCGTTCAGCATATACATGTCAGTTTTGATGTTGACAGTATTGATCCGTCTGAAGCGCCCGGCGTTGGAACTCCTGTTAGCGGAGGATTGAGTTACCGCGAAGCGCATTTACTAATGGAAACAATCGCGGAATGCGGGTGCATGTCGTCACTGGAAGTTGCAGAAGTTAATCCCATTCTTGATACGCGCAACAGAAGCGCTGAAATTACAGCCGAGCTGGTTGCCTCCAGTATGGGTTTGCGGATTTTATAAATCATTGCTGTCAATTTATTGTGCCCCTAAACATAAATTTATATATTCGAAATAAGATCTCTCGAAATAGAGAAAATAGTCAAGCTTTACTTATAATTTATTAATGAAATCATGTAGAATTAATTCTGATTTTAATTTTCGGAAAAATGAAAGAAAAATAAATTCCAATGCATGAAGAAGAAAAAAATTCCAACGAACAAAACTTTTTCGATCAGATGGCAAATGAGCCATCACCTATTCCTTTAAAAAAACTGCAGCGTTCAAAAAGCAATGTTGTGATTGCCGGTGTCTGTTCCGGTATTGCAGAATATTTGAAAATGGATACAGCAACAGTTCGCATAATTGCTTTGCTGACTGTTCTGCTTGGCGGATGGGGCGCGGTGGCGTATATAATTACAACTCTACTTTTACCGGTTGAACAAAAGCCAAAACAATTAACAGACGATGAAATTCATTCACAACGAAAAGAAAACTTCAAAACTGTTCTAAGCGGTTTATTAATTCTTGCCGGAATACATTTCGCGCTTGTTTATGTAGGATTTAGAAGCGGTGAAAGAATTTTTATACTTCCGAATGATATTGTCTTCCCGTTCGTTTCAATGGCGTTGGGAATTATTTTATTAAGAAAAAATGTTGCGGTATTTAGTGAGCCTGGTTTTCA
>JAKAMS010000018.1 GCA_021812745.1 Bacteroidota bacterium
AATACAAAAATAAAATTACGGTCAAGTTTACGAATTAAGTTGATAATTGTTTTTATCACATTAATTCTTGTCGTTTTAATGTTTCCGCATGGCGAGTCTATCGAATCGGAAGTAACTGTAGGCTCTGTCTGGATTCATGATGACCTAATTGCCTCAACTACTTTTGAAATTCTGAAAGATCCGGCTCTGTATGAGAATGAAAAATTGAATGCCGCAAGAATGATTCAACCAATCTTTCTTAGAGATAACAATCTTGCTAATATTTACTTAGATTCTCTTAAAAAATACAATGCTTTTCTTTCTGAAATATTTTCAAAAGGCGGCGCATCTGCCAAGAACACAACTTTTTTAAGCGAGAATTCGTTTGGAGTTTTTTATAAGCTTTTTCATCAACAAAAAACATCTAAATCAGCTAAACCGATTTCTCCTTTCCGGATATTCGAACTCTCACAAACAATTTTGAGAAATATTTATCAACGCGGACTTCTTAATTTAACTTATAGTGAAATACCGAGAGATAGTATTGCTGTGCGGGACGGAAAGTTCGAAAAAATATTCCCCAAAACATCCTACCTGGACCGCAAAAGTGTAAATGATTTTATTAATTTTTACTTAACTAGCAATGTTGGCAATAGCGCTGAATTAGATGAAGCCGTTGAAGAATACGTTGCCAATTTTACTAAACCAAATTTAATTTATAATCAGCAGCTAACCGAAATGGCTGTTCAAAACGCTAAAGATAAAGTGCCGCGAAATGTTGGTATTGTTAATGAGAATGAAAGAATAGTTGCCAAGCATGATAGAATTAAACCGGAGACAAAATTAAAAATTGATTCTTACCGTATTGCCAAAGGCGAAGAGATTGGATTTGCAGGAAAATCATTACAAAACATCGGTAAATTTTTACACATACTAATTATTGTTTTGCCTCTCATAATTTATATTCGTCTCTTCAGAAAAAAAATATATAGCGACAATCTGAAAATTCTTTTAATAGCTTTTACAATATTATTTATTAGTTTCATAGCGTTTCTTGTATATCAAATTAATGTTTCTTCCGCGGTAGAATTTTTAGTGCTTGTACCTGTTGCCTCGATGCTGTTAACCATGATCTTTGACTCGCGAGTAGGGTTCTATGTAACTGTTGTTGTATCTCTAATAGTAGGCGGGCTGCAAGGAAACGATTATGCATTTGCCCTGATGAATATAATTGCCGGTAGTCTTGCTGCTTATACTGTTCGCGATATTAAAAACCGTACACAGATATTCAGGTCGTTCCTTTATATTTTTACCGGTTACGTATTGAGTATAATTGCTTTCGGGTTCGAAAGGTTCGATTCGTTTGAGCAAATGTTATCTAGCTTTGCCTTTGCAGGTTCTAACGCTTTGATTAGTCCGGTTATAACCTATGGATTGATAATTTTTATAGAAAGATTTTTTAATATTACTACAGACCTCACTTTACTCGAATTGACAGATTTTAACAGACCGTTGTTGAAAGAACTTTCAAAGAATGCACCCGGAACATTTAATCACTCAATAACTATGGGAACGCTGGCAGAAACTACCGCAGAAGCAATTGGTGCAAATCCAATTTTAGCACGTGTAGGAGCTTATTATCATGATATAGGCAAAATACTTGATCCGGAAAGTTTTGTCGAAAATCAGATTAACTCTCACAATGTGCATGAGCAGTTGACGCCTGAACAAAGTGTAAAATTGATTATGGCTCATGTTTCAAAAGGGATAGAACTTGCAGAAACTTATAAGCTGCCTAAAGAAATTATTGACTTTATCCCGATGCATCACGGAACAATGGTTATGTCGTATTTCTACTCAAAGGCAAAGGAACTTTACGGCGAAGAGAAAGTTGATATAAACGATTACCGCTATCACGGTCCAAAACCAACTACAAAAGAGACAGCAATTGTTATGCTCGCAGACGCATGCGAATCAACAGTCCGTTCTTTAAGCGATTCCGATTCTCAAAAAATCGAGAATGTAATTAACAATCTTATCAACAGTAGAATTGACGACGGGCAGCTTGACGAAGCTCCGCTTACATTTTCTGATGTGAAAAAAATTAAAGATTCCTTTTTAAGCATCTTGGTAGGTCAACATCACAAAAGAATTAGATATCCTGACCAGGAAGAATTAGAAAGCATAAAGCCAGAAGAATAAATTATGGAGGAATTTGTAAAAGAATATCTGGCTATTCTACAATATGAAAAGAACCTTTCTGCTAATACTACAAACGCTTACCGGAACGATCTAAAAAAATTCCTTTCATATCTTGAAGACAAAGCAATAACGGATTTTAATGAAGTATCGTCCAATCATTTATCTTCATTCTTTGAGCGCCAAAGAGAGATGGGTGTGGATAGCGCAACATCCGCTCGCTATATGTCCTCTTTAAAAGGTTTTTTCCGTTATTTGGAAAACAATGATTACATAGAAAAAAATCCGACTGGAAAACTTACTCCTGTTAAAATCGGAAGGAAGTTGCCTGCAGTTTTATCGTTTTATGAAATTGAAAAAATTCTTGATGCGCCCAAACCTGCTGATATGGACGGTCTGCGCGACAAAGCAATTCTTGAAACATTGTATTCCTCAGGATTACGCGTATCTGAGCTGATCAATCTTAAAATCAACGACCTTTATTTTGATGACGAAGTTGTTAGAGTTCTTGGAAAAGGTTCGAAGGAAAGAATTGTCCCCATTGGAAGCAGCGCTATCCATTGGCTTAAAGAGTATTTATTGCACTCACGCCCACACTTAGAAAAAAAAATGAAGAGTCATAATTTTGTATTTCTCAATATGAAAAGAGGAACTAAAATTTCAAGAATGGCGGTTTGGAATATTGTAAAGCGTTATGCAGATGAAGCCGGTATAAAAAAAGAAATTCATCCCCATACTTTCCGTCATTCATTTGCAACACATCTGTTAGAAGGAGGTGCCGACTTACGTGCGGTTCAAGAGATGCTTGGTCATGCCGATATCTCGACCACTCAAATCTACACTCATATAGACCGTAATTACATCAAACAAGTTCATAAAGACCACCATCCGCGCGGCTAAATTTGCCGCTCCATTGCTTATCTTTGTGCTATGAATTGGCAATTTCTAAAAATATTCCGTCTCGTTTTTTTTGCAGTAATTTTCTTATCACTTTCATGTTCGACTTCGGATAAAGAAAGCGGAAAGGAAAACACATATTCAATTTTTCTGGGCGAATTCAAACAGCAGGATCAAGTTGAAGATTTCAGATCTTCCTTAAACCAGTCATTATGGAGTAAACTTAGGATTGAAAGAGTATACGAGAGAAATTACAAATTGTTCTATGGTAAATTCCCTTCGTCATTTGAAGCCGGCAAAACAGCTTATAATTTTTTCTCCGACTCACTTATTACAACCTACAAAATTACACACGATGGAAAACCGACTCTTGATACATATGCCAATGTTCTTTTTGTCGCTAAATATCTTGATAGCCCGTCAGTTTTTAGTTTCAATTTGATTACAAAACAGACCGAAGTTGAATGGAGCAATTTTGGCAAAAAAGTTATTGCTCTTAATCCTTCGAAAGATAATAATACAATCTTTATAACAACGGCGAGCAGCTATGGAAAGTTTAGCGGTGTGCAATTTATTCACGACGCTATGCTTTATAAATACCGGCGGGAAGAAGAACAGAGTGACGAGATTGCAGAATTTGGCAATGGAGTTCAACTTTACACATACTGGGAAAATCCGGATACATTCAAAGTAAATTTTTCCTCTTTCGATTCGGTAAATTCCAGAATTGTAGTGCAAAAAATATTTCCATTTGATTTGAACGGCAATCCTGGCAAGATTAAAGAAAGAAGATTTGATCTTCTCCTAAACGGTTTTCCGGCGCCGCCAAAATCCAGTCCAATCTCTATTTCTCCCAACAACCGCTTTCGTTTTAGAGAGGTTTATTCCCAGGGAGAATCTTACATTTACTTAAGAGATTTTAACGAAAAATCTGAACAGATAGTTTTTAAGACTAAGCAAAAAATTAGCGGCGGTCGCTGGTCGGATGACGGTAATTATCTTTTTATAGTTACAGATAATGAAGTTATACCAAATAAAAAAAATGAAAAAAGCCAGCAGCTTTTGATCATCAATGCGGTAGAGAAAAAGTTAGTAAGAACCTTTTCCGGTTATAAATATGAAAATTTATTACTTCATGGAAAGTTGTTATTTTTTGATGAGCATTCCGCTAAGAGTGCTCAAATTAAAATTTACGATTACAAACAAGACAAAATAATATTTACCATTTCAACGTTTAGCGGATGTGGATTAGCAAATCTTCCAATGTGAGAATTTGATGAAAACATACTACAGAGTTTTATCATATATCAAACCGTACCGTAAGCATTTAACCGCATCGGTACTCTTTTCAATCTTATATGCGCTCCTTAATACGGTTTCTGTTTATTTGTTAATTCCTCTGTTGAATACACTATTCGAGGAAAAAGGAGCATTGCAGCCGCAAGCCAAAACATTAACGCCAGCCATAGATACTTCTGCCGGGAATTGGTTTACAAATATTGGAAATGAAGTTGCCGCATCATTTAAAAGTTATCTTTTTAGCGGAAGTGAGAGAGAAATTCTCTTGAAGATTTGTTTTCTGATTTTGTTCGCCTTTCTGCTTAAGAATATTTTCGGGTATATGCAGGCATACTATATGGCTTTTGTTGAACAGGGAATGATCCGCGACCTTAGAAATCAATCTTATGTTCATCTTCATAAATTACCGATGAGCTATTTCAAAAATGAAAAAACCGGCAATCTAATTTCAAGAATTACCAACGATGTCAATGTTGTTCAAGCAAGTGTGTCTGCGGTGTTCCTTAATATGGTGCGTGAACCGTTAACAATTTTATTCTTTCTTGGTCTGGCTGTTTCTATAAGTTGGAAGTTGACTCTCTTTTCACTCTTGGTTTTACCATTTACAATCGGAATAATAAGCTGGATCGGCTTAATATTACGGAAACAAAGCGGACAGCTTCAAGAAAAGATGGCGGATATAACAACCACTCTTCACGAAACGATTACCGGAGTAAAGATTGTTAAAGCGTTCGGTATGGAAAATTATGAGAACAAAAAATTCAAAACACAGACCCAGAGCTTTTTCAAATTAGTTCTTAAAATGGCACGCGTTAGAAATATCGCGTCTCCTCTTACTGAATTTTTAAGTGTTGTTGTCGGCGGAGCAATGATTTACTACGGCGGAGAACTTGTTCTTGTTGATAAAACTCTAAACGCCAGCGAGTTCATTGTCTTTCTGCTTGCGATATTTCAAATGATGCCGCCGATTAAAGAATTAAGCAGCGTTAATAATAGAATTCAGGAATCGAGTGCCGCGGCAGAGAGAGTTTTTGAAATATTAGATACAGAACCTGGAATTAAAAATGTATCATCACCGGTTTCTATCTCCGAGTTCAAAGAGAAAATTGAGTTTGAAAATGTATCGTTTCATTATGACGATGATGATGAGCTTGTGTTGAATAATATCAGCTTGAATGTAAAGAAGGGAAACGTGATTGCTTTTGTTGGCAGCAGCGGGGCAGGTAAAACAACTTGTGTTGATCTTCTTCCCCGCTTCTACGATCCCACTTCAGGCAAAATTCTTCTGGACGGAATTGATATAAAAGAAATCCGCATAGAAGATTTAAGAAAGCTAATGGGAATTGTAACTCAAGAAACCGTTCTCTTCAATGAATCGGTTAAAAATAATATAGCTTATGGAATTGATGATTGTTCCGAAGAAAGATTAATCTCAGCCGCAAAAGCCGCTAACGCGCATAATTTTATTTTAGAACTTCCGAATGGTTATGGTACAATTGTCGGGGAAAAGGGGACAAAACTTTCCGGCGGACAAAGGCAGCGGCTTTCGATAGCCCGTGCATTGTTGAAGAATCCTCCAATAATGATATTAGATGAAGCGACTTCTGCACTCGATAATGAATCGGAAGTACTCGTTCAGCAGGCTATAGAACATTTAATGGCGGAAAGAACAACGTTTGTAATTGCACACCGTCTCAGCACAATCCGCAACGCGGACCGCATTATAGTTCTAGATAAAGGTCAGATAGTTCAAGATGGAAAACATGATGAACTTTTAAAAGAAGAAAATGGTATTTATAAGAAATTATATGAACTACAATTCAGAGATTAAAGGATGCTTAATCAGAAAAATAATGTAGGTTCTACAGACAAGTTCGTATTCGGGCTTGTAATACTTTTTATAATCAGTCTCACAAATTCGATATTTGTCAATCAGATTGGTTATTTCTTTGCGCTGTTTCTTCTTGTAATACAATATGCCGCTACGCGTGAAAATAAATTTGAAAAAAACGGACTAGAATTTGCGTTCATTCTTTTTTTATCGGCTGAATTTTTATCCGCACTCTTCTCTATTGACCACGCTCAAGCATTCCGGAATTTCTTTAAGCGGCTGGTTTTAATCCCAATAGTATATACTATTGTTGCATCGGCAAATAATACTGAAAGAGCAAAACTCTATTTCAAAATTTACTTAGGTGCTGCTCTGCTTACGATGATAGTTTACATTGTAGTTGCATACGAACATTTTATAGCACAATTGTACAGCATAGAATCAAAAGGACCGTCTCCATTTCAATATGTAATGACCGCGGGCGGATTGATGAGTTTTACAACTATTTTCTTATTTGCTCTGCTCATCAACGAAAAAGGAAAACTTTCAATTCGGATTTTTTATTTAGCCGCTTTTCTTGTCTCTGCGATTGGATTATTTTCAAGTTATACTCGTGCGGCATGGCTGGGCGCCGCTGTTGGAATGCTAATCATAATCATCATTAAGAGAAAATGGTTAATACTTATTTCTCTTACTGCGCTTCTGCTGTTTGCTCTTTTCTTTTTTAAGAATCAAAGCAAGATTTATTTATATCAGATAAAAGAAGGAAAGCTGGTTCAAGAATTATCATTCGATACAAGAGGAAGAGCTAGCAAAATTTATATTGATGACAATTCGCTTTTGGTTGCAGATTACGAAAAAGGAATTTCGGTTTATACTAATGACGGTAAACTAATTCAGCAAATAGAAACTCCTTCTCCGGCAATTTTGGTTGACAGATGGGATGAAAAACATTTTGTTGTACAATTAATAGATTCTAGAATTTTGCTTTTAGAAAAAAATGCGGAGAATAAATTCCTTCTTAAAAATTCATTTATTACTCCTGGTTTCACTACAGAAGTGAAAACTAAAAACAAGATGCTTTACGTTTCGGATTTAGACAGCGGGTTAACAATAATTAAGAATCCTATGAAGATTGCTCAAAGGATTCGCTTAACAAGAATCAACCGGGTAACAAATTTCGATTGTGATTCAACATGGTTTGTTTCGTTTACTCCTTCTGCGAACAATATTAAGGTGTACTCGATGAGAGACGGCGTACCAATAACCGCATTGGATTCCGTAACAACTAAATCACCTATGGGATTTATCTGGTTGAACAACAACCGTGTGTTTTTTCAAAGTGAAGACGAATTTTTACAATATATAATTTCTAACGGTAAACTGAGAAAATTAGGTGAACAAAAGATTAAAGGAATATTTTCTGCAGAGTTTGATGCCGACAAAATTTATGGATGCACATTTAATGGAGAAATCTATTCAGCGGAAAACCGCTTAAATCACAAAATTGAATTTGAGAAAATCGCTTCAACGGGAATCTCATTAACAGATTTTAAGAAAAGCCGACAGACGTTTTATTTCTCTTTCTTTAAAAGAAACCGCCTTACTTCTTTTGTTGATCCTTACCATGAATCGAACATTGAACGGATTGAGCAATGGGGAACCGGATTCAAGATTAGTTCACATTACCCAATATTCGGCGTAGGCGATATAGACCTTGGTAAAGTTTATTCGGAATATAAGGATCCATTCCTCAAAGAGAACTTTGGGCATCTTCACAATAATTACATGCAGTTCCTGGTTATACTCGGTGTGTTCGGTTTTGCAATGGCGATGTTTATGCTGGCAAAAATTCTCTTGATGAACTTAAAAATATACAATGCGCTTAAAGATGTTCCGTTCGTTTCCTCATATTCGCTTGGAACCGCCGCTGCATTTATCGGCTTCTTGTTTTCGGGATTGGCCGAATGGAATTTTGGCGATCAGGAAATTATTACTATGGTCTGGTTTACACTCGGATTGAATATTGCTTTTTACAAATCTTACTTAAAGAAGAACCAAAACGGAGTTCAAACCGGTGAATGATTTAATTCAAATATCATCAATAATTATTGCGCGTGATGAAGAATTGAACATACGACGCTGTATAGAAAGCCAACTAGATGTTGTTGATGATATTGTCCTTCTTGTTGATTCACGGACTAAAGACGCAACAGTTCAGATTGCTTCTTCATATCCAAAAGTTAATTGCGAAGTGGTTGAATGGAATGGTTACGCCAAAACAAAAACACTTGCGCTGTCAAAAACAAAATACGATTGGATCTTATGGATTGATGCAGATGAAGAACTAACACCCGAATTGACCGAAGAGTTAAAAACATTTAAGACTGTTAAGCCGCAGTTCAATGCATATGATTTAGCGCGCCGCGCTTTTTTTCTCGGCAAGTGGATTAAACACAGCGGCTGGTATCCGGCGCGTATTACCCGTCTCTTCAATAAAAAAGTGGTCAACTTCAACGAGAAGGAAGTTCACGAGCATCTAAATATTAATGGAGAAATCGGTCATCTGAAGTATGATCTAAATCATTATACCGATCCTACAATTGAACACTACTTCACTAAATTTAATTCATATACTACTCTTGCGGCTAAAGGATTAAACGAGAAAGGTAAAAGAGCAGGTCTCAATGAGATACTATTCCACCCGCTATTTCTTTTTTTGAAAATGTATATCTTTCGTTTAGGTTTTCTTGACGGACTTCACGGATTCATATTGGCTATTTTTTCGTCGGCTTATGTATTTACAAAATATTGCAAACTTTGGGAACTGAATAGAGCGAAGTAAAATGACGATCGGAATAATTCCAAATATTTCTAAAACAGAAATCCTGCCCATTGTAAAAACAATCATAGGGCAAATTCACCGCAATGGATTCAAGTATATTCTTAGTGAATCACTTCTTGATTCTAAGAATCAATTTGATGCCGGCACAAAATATTCTTCGCATGATGAATTGGGAAAAACTTGCGACATGGTCGTTTCAATCGGCGGTGATGGTACAATGCTCAATACCGCATACGAAATGCGTCATTCAAGCACTCCAATCATCGGCGTTAACTTTGGCAAACTTGGATTCTTAGCTGAATTTGATCTTGACGGATTTACGGATTTCCTTCAGGATATTAAAACAAAAAATTATGTTGTTGAAGAACGGATGACACTTTTGGCTGAATGCGGCACAAAAGAACTTTATGCAATTAATGATCTCGTGATTGATAAAGGTCCATGGCCTAAAATGATCGAACTGACTATTAAGGTTGATGATGATTACGTAGCAACGTTTTCTGCCGACGGATTAATTGTAGCAACTCCTACCGGTTCTACGGGCTACTCTTTATCAACCGGCGGACCGATTGTGAATCCCAAAGCAGATGTGATTACATTAAGTCCAATTGCACCTCACACATTAACCATGCGTCCGTTGGTAATTTCAAGCCAGCAGAAAGTTACCGTGATTGTAAATTCTCCTTCCGAGAAAATTCAAGTCAGTTGCGACGGACAGCGTGTTGAATTTTTTAATTCTCCGGCAGTTGTTACAATTCAAAAAGGTCTGCATCCGGTACGGCTAGTTCATTCCAATAGAACTAATTATTTCGAGATTCTCCGCAATAAATTATTCTGGGGATTGGATGTTCGTAAATCGAACAATTCTAATTAAGAGGTTACTATGAAAAAAATTTTTCTTCTTTCCTTCTTTTCTTCTTTCCTTCTTTTCTTTTTTACTTCAACATTATCTGCTCAGGAGAAAAACAAATTGACTCTTGATGAAAAATCCGGCAAACCGATGCTCATTGGTCTTTGCGATAGGACTGCTTTTGCCGACTCAAATTTTGCGTGGTGGTTTAATTCCGAGATGGATATGTACTCGGTTGATTCCGTTACGCTTAAAGATATTTCCGGTAAGATGAAGGATGTTAAGATTACAATCGTTATGGGAACGTGGTGCAGCGACAGCAAGAGGGAAGTGCCGCGCTTCTTCAAAATTCTTGATCTGCTCGGTTATGATGAGAGGAACTTAACATTGATTTGTGTTGACAGAAATAAAAAAGCAGACGGAAATGAAATAGAAAAACTTGAGATCAAACTTATACCGACATTTATTTTTTACAAGAACGATGTGGAAATAGGAAGAATAGTTGAAACGCCTAAATTAAGTTTGGAAAAGGATCTTGCAAATATTGTATTCAAGTATTGACACCAGATTGTCTAGGGCTGATATTCCGAGTAACGACGAGTATTTATTGATAACTTATTAAAATCATAAAGACTTACAAATCTAAAGGTGGGAATAATATAATGAAGGATATAATATTCTGGATCATAGTGGCATTTGTTGGATGGTCAGGTTTACGTCATCTATTTGCAATTATCATTAAGTATGATGCAATGGGACCATTGAAGGAAGGGCAAGGATTCACACATTTTATCTCTGCTTTAATACTTTTATCTTCTTCCATATCAGCAATTCTTTATACAAGTTTAATTCTCCCCATTATGGGATTCGTGATTGAGTATTTATTTAGACAGTTAATTATTCGTTCAGGTGAGAAGAATAAAAATATAATTTCTTTTTAAAACATAAAAAATCCCGGCTAAGCCGGGATTTTAATTTTATATCATATTCAGATCCCGACTTTCGTCGGGATGACCGCCAGAAGCGCGGTCAGTTATTACTCGTTGCAACTTCCGTTACTTCAACTTTCTCTTTGTAATTCTTCGGTTTCTTTGATGAACCGTTTCCATTTGATCCGTTACCGTTAGAACCATTACCATTTGAACCGTTCGATCCGTTTCCGTTTTTCTTCTCGACAATTTCTATCGGAACGTTAATTTCTGGCTTTGCTTCACCGTTATGAGCTTCACGGTAAACGAAAATCTCGCCTTTGTAATTCTTCATAACAACTCTGTCTTCATCGCGGTGTAAAACGTATTGAGGAAGGATTGGAATCTTACCGCCGCCGCCAGGTGCATCAATAACAAAATGAGGAATGGCAAGACCGCTTGTATATCCGCGCAGTTTCTGCATTATCTCAAGACCTTTATCCAGCGAAGTGCGGAAGTGATTAGCACCGCGTGTTTCGTCTGCCATATACAAATAATAAGGTCTTACTCTAATCTTAAGAAGTTTGGTAAATAATTCTCTCATCACTTCGGCATTGTCGTTAACGCCTTTCATTAGAACTGCTTGATTGCTTACCGGAATTCCCGCATTAGCGAGCATCTCGCACGCCTTTGTGCTCTCCGGTGTAATTTCCCACGGATGATTAAAATGTGTGTTAACATAGACCGGATGATACTTCTTGATCATATCAACAAGTTTTTGTGTTATGCGTTGAGGAAGAACGCACGGCATCTTAGAACCGATGCGGATTATTTCTAAATGGGGAATTGAACGCAATCGTTTTAATATCTTTTCCAACATAACATCCGTAAGCATAAGCGGATCGCCGCCGGACATAATTACATCCCGAATCTCTGTGTGCTTCTCCAAATACTTGAATGCGGATTCAAGTTCTTTCATCGAAATTTTATCTGAGTTACCAACTTTTCTTTTTCTTGTGCAGAAGCGGCAGTACATTCCGCATTGGCTTGTCGTAAGGAATAAAGCTCTGTCGGGATACCTGTGAGTAATATTAGGAACCGGGCTCATCCGATCTTCTTGAAGAGGATCTTCAAAACCGTCCATATCGTCCAGCTCTGCCTTGTCCGGAACACATTGTTTCCAGATCGGATCGCCGGGTTCACGGATTAACGAAAGGTAGTAAGGATTTATTCTAGCCTGGAAAAATTCATCCAAGCCCTCTGCTACTGTCCTGTCAATACCAAACTTCTCCACAAGTTGATCAACAGAGTGAACGCTATCTCTAACCATTTGCTGCCAGAGTTCCATGATAGTTGCCCTTTATAGTTTGCCGTTTATGTTTTAATGTACTTGCCAAAGACAATCAAGTTGTCGTTGACCGAGTAAAAATCTTTTATTTGGGAGACTATCGAGTATTTATTCCTCATATAAAAATTTCTTGTAGCGTTGTAGCTATCCTTGGAAGATGTTTCGGCAAGTATCCATCTTCCATTGCTTTCTTTCACAAAATTTTCCGAATGATCCAAAAGTTGTTTGCCAATTCCTTTGTTTTGAGTGGAACTGTCAACAACAATCCAAAATAGATCAAACACGCCGTCGGTCAGCGCTCTTTTACCAACACAGTGGTAACCATCAATTTTATTTTCGTTCTCCGAAACGAATACATTGTAATATTCATGATTCGGATTAGCAATTGCTTCGTCAATTAATTCGATTGCAACTTTTTTTTCTTCTTCACTAAAATTATTTGTATTCTCAATGATGGCGACAAGTTGCGCCCTATCATTAGCTTGCAGCTTGCGTATCATAAGTTATTCTCTTTAGTGCAAAAGTTGAAATTTTGAAAAGCAATTCATCGTAACCAATGCCCGCGGCTGCGGCGGAACGAACAAAGCCTGTATCTAGAGAAATATCCGGATTTGGATTCACTTCAATTACATAGGGAACATTTCTTTGATTCAACCGTATGTCAACGCGTGCATAGTCTCTGCATTCCAGCGCATCATATGCTTCGAGTGCCATCTTCTCAATTTTTTGTCTCAAGCTGTCATCGAGAGGTGCTGGACATCTTGGAACAGTATTTTTATAATAAACGCTTTCCGGCGACCACTTTGCTTCATAGGTAACAATTTTAGGAAACTCTTCGGGCAATCCGTCAAAACGAATTTCTGAAATCGGCAAGATCTTATCTCCGAGAATTGCTACATTCAATTCGCGCCCGTCAATGTATTCTTCAATTAAAACTTCTTGATTGAATGAGCCGAACAAGTATTCCAGTCTTTCTTTCAAGGAATCCAAATTATTTACAACCGATAATTCCGAAATGCCAATACTTGCATCTTCACGTGCAAGTTTTAAGATGACCGGGAATTTCAGTGAGAAATTATTTTTTTCTGGATATTGGTTCACGTGTGCAATCATGTGCTTTGGTGTTCTTACACCATGAGATTGCAGAATTTGTTTCGTCCTAGATTTAATTAAGCAGTTGCCAAGACTGATTGGACCATTTCCGGTATATGGAATTTCCATCAGATCAAAAAGTCCTGCAACGTAACTTTCAAGATTAGAATTCCCTTCGACCGATTCCACAAAATTAAAGATCAGATCCGGCGAGTAATGGAGAATTTTCTTCATTGCCAATTTTATATCGCTGTTTACAGGAAGCGTCTCAACGCTCATATATTTTTTGGAAAGCGATTTTTTAATCATTGCGATCTGTTTCAAAAATTCACGTTCAGATAAATCAACATTCTCTTTACTATCGGAAACATTTTTTCCAACGTAATTATCGTAATAACGGATCGGCTCATTATAACAGATCAATACTTTCTGTTCTAGATTCATAATAAATTATATCTCTTAGCTGCTGTTAATAAAACTTTGTTAATCATTTCTTCATAAGAAAGTCCGTGCACGCGCGCCGCCTTTGGAAAACATGAATTATCCTTTGGATCGGGAAGTATTCCCGGAAGAGGATTGACTTCAATTATATTCGGTTCGCCATCGGCATCGAGTCGTATATCAACACGGCTCCAATCCTTACAGCGCAGAACTTTATAAGTCTTGAGCGCTGCCTTTTCTATCTTCTCATATAAGTTTTTGTCAATATTAGCCGGACAACTAAAAATGTTTAATGGATTATCTCTTGTGTCTGCAATCCATTTGGCTTCATAAGAATAGATGGGTGCCAATTCTTTCGGAAGTTCATGCAGATTTATCTCCACAATCGGCAATACTTCTGTATCCGAGTTGTTTCCAATCAATGCTACTGTAAATTCTCTTCCGGGCAAGTATTCTTCTACAAGGAATGGTTGATTATAAATCTCAAGATTTGTTGAAAGTCTCTCGGTGAGCTCATTAATATTTTTAACAAGAGAAGAATTAAATATACCTTTACTGGATCCTTCGGCAACAGGCTTAATTATCACGGGGAATTTCAGACTGAAACTGGATATGTCTTCCAAAGATTCAACCAATAGAAATTTTGCAGTAGGAATATTATGATAAGACAAAACTTCTTTGGCGCGGGCTTTGTCAAGGCAAGTTGTAAGCGTCAGCGGATCCGAACCAGTGTAAGGAATTTGCAGCATGTCCAGCATTGCAGGTATCTGTGCTTCGCGGCTGATACCGTTTGCACACTCAGCTACGTTAAAAACAATATCCGGTCTGACATTTTTAAAATTTTCAAAAGCGTTTTCATTTGCTTCGATCATTGTTACATCGTGAAAAAGTTCTAAAGCGTCTCTAAGAGCGTTGACTGTCTCAATTGTATCCCACTCTGCGTAAGTATCATTGTGGAAATCCATCCCTTTGGGAAAAGTTTCTGATGATTTTTCGTGAAGAGAGAGAGGTGTTGTATCGGAAAAATTTTTTTCTTCCGGTTTTACATTATATGTGAGAGCAACTTTTAACTTTTTATTTGGTAGATAAGAACTAATAACGCTTCCTTCCAAAATTTTCTAACAGAAATATAACCAATTAATTTTTTTTTGCAAGAAAATGTAAAAAATATTTTTGCTAAAAAAATTTTTTGGCACGATGAGTGTTGTAAGAAAATTTTTGGAACTGCTCAGGCTATCTGGGCAAGATGAATGTGCTGGGAATAATTTTCTTGTAAAGTTTTTTTGATCAGAGAATTGTCCTGATGAGTCAGCAACGGATCACCCGCTATGATTTTAAAAGCAGTATCGCGTGCATCAAATAAAATTTTCGAATCTTCAATTATGTTCGCATATTTCAACTCAGGCAATCCGCTTTGCTGAGTTCCAAAAATATTTCCGGGACCGCGAAGTTTCATGTCAATTTCGGAAAGATCAAATCCGCTTGTGTACTTAACCATTGAGTTAAGACGGATAACTGTTTTATTCTTTTCAATTTGTTCCGGAGAAAGGAAATCGAAATTAAAATTGAATTGATTTGATTTGACTGCGAGCTCGTCTTTAGTAACAAGAATGCAGTACGCCTGCTTCTCGCTTCTGCCGACTCTTCCTCTCAATTGATGGAGTTGAGACAATCCGAAGCGGAATGCATCATTAATCACAATAATGTTAGCGTCCGGTATATCAATTCCGACCTCAATTACCGTGGTTGAAACGAGTACGTCGTATTTTCCTGCCGCAAAATCGAACATTATTTTTTCTTTCTCTTTCCAATTCATTCTGCCGTGAATTAGACACAATCGTAAATCTTTTAATTGATTGCTGCTCAATTCTTCAAAATATTTTTGTGCGGCTTTGAGTTCTATCTTCTCGGATTCTTCCACAAGCGGATAAACTAAAAATGTTTGGTAGCCGTCCTTAGCTTTAGTTCTTATGAAGTCGTAAATCTCCGGTAGTTTCTTCTCGCCCCGCAAAATTGTTTTAATCGGTTTTCTATTCTTTGGCATCTGGTCAATAACTGAAACATCAAGATCGCCGTAGAGAGTCATAGTTAATGTTCTGGGAATTGGTGTAGCTGTCATAATAAGAACATCTGCTTGCAAACCTTTTTGAACGAGAGTAGAACGCTGCATAA
>JAKAMS010000349.1 GCA_021812745.1 Bacteroidota bacterium
CATGAATTAATTTTCTACTTTTTGTTCAATTTGAAAAGAGTAAATTTGCTGTGCGTCTTTAAACAAACATTTTCTTTAAAAAATCATTCGAGGAATTCATGCGAGCAATTAAAATCTGCTTGATTCTTATTGCATTCAGCACTTCAATTTTTGCCCAAGCTGTTGGTCAATGGAAAATTTATTCTGATATGAAAAATATTAACGGCGCGGTAGTAACTTCTTCCGGAGTATGGGCTGCAACCGAAGGAGCTGCATTTAAACTTAACTTTGCCGATAGCAGCTACTCGGTTATAACTAAAGCCGATGGGCTAAACAGCCAAGCACTTACTGCTATTGCAGTTGACAATAGCAATAGAATTTGGTTTGGTTCAAGTGAAGGTTACATCAACATTTTGGATACTAAAGACAATTCGGTCAAACAAATAATTGATATCTTTAATACCGACAAAACTCAGAAACAGATAAATGGAATTTCTGTTAAAGGAGATTCTGTTTTTGTCTCATTCGATTTTGGTTTTGCAATTATTGATGCGAAGACATTTTCTTTTATTGATTCATTTCTAAAAATCGGCAATTTTTCTACTGAATCGAAGGTAATAAGCACACTTAAATCATCATTGATTTATGCAGTTACTGAATATGGAATTGCTGTTCAAAAAGCAGGTGCGCAAAATCTTTCTGTCCCGGAATCATGGGATACATATTCTTTTTCATCTTTTTTACCGAGCTATCCTTCTCCTTCAGCAAGCCTGGTTCTTGAGTTTAACGGACAGATTCTATTAGCTACCTCAAACGGAGTTTTTCAGTTTATAAATAAATCATGGCAGCCGTTCGCGTTCCAAGGTAATAATATAATTGGTATGATAGCTTCAGGTAATTCTCTTTTCGTTATTACACCGAGCCAACTGTTTAAGTACACAAACGGACAATCAACATTACTTTACCAGAACAATAACGTAACATTTAATTCAATTGCTGTTGCCGGAGATCAAACCATTTACATTTCCTCTACACTCGGCTTAATTGAATTCAAAAACAATAAAGCGCGGACAATGTATCCCAACGGACCGGCGGGTAATTTATTTGTGAACCTTTCTGTTGATCCAACAGGAAGTTTATGGGTTGCAACAGGAAAGAATAATACGGGAAAAGGTATTTTCAAATTTGACGGCAGTGCTTGGAAAGTTTTTAATACATCAACCAATTCTGTACTTCCTACAAACGATTATTATAATATATTTGCCGCGCCCGACAGTACAATTTACCTTTGCAGTTGGGGATGGGGATTAACGATTTATAAGAACAATACTTTTCAGGTTTATAATGCATCCAACACCGATTTAGTAGGCATCCCGAACGCGCCCTCATTCATTGCCATACCGGATTGTAAAACTGACTCCAAAGGGAATCTCTGGATTCTTAATACTCAATCGGCATCGCGAAAACCTTTAAGTGTCTTTACAAAGCAGAATAAGTGGATTCACTTTTCATTTTCTAATCCAACTCTTTCAGAAAAAGACAACGTTGAAAAACTGGTGATTGATCAATACGATACTAAATGGTTTACGGTAACCGTTGCAGGCAGATTTGGTTTATATTATTTCAACGAGAATAAAACGCTTGACGACCTGACAGATGATACTCAAGGTTATATGAACTCTTCCAACGGGTTATTGAGCGATTTAATTACCGCGCTCGCCGTAGACCAACGAGGTTATTTGTGGGTGGGGACAAATGTTGGATTAAATGTAATCCTTAATCCATCAAAACCAAAAGTTACAAGCAATCTTGGTCTGGCATTACGCAATCAGACCATAACTTGTATCGCTATTGATCCTCTCGATCAAAAATGGATCGGTACAACACAAGGTGTATTCGTTTTATCTTCTGATGGGATTCAGCTCATCAGCCAGTACGATTCAAAAAATTCTCCATTACCAAACGACGATATAAAAAGTATAGCTTTTGATGCGAAGAACGGTATTGCTTACATAGGAACAGATTATGGTTTGGCAGCTCTTCAAACATCATCGGTCCAGCCTTTGCAAAGTTTCAGTGAAGTGTTTGTTTATCCTAACCCGTTTGTTGTTGGTGATGGGGCTACCTCTCTTACAATAGACGGACTTGTTGGCAACAGCAGTATAAAAATTTTTACTATCAGCGGTAAATTAATTAGTGATTTTTCATCTCCCGGCGGAAAAATTGCATTTTGGGATGGAAAAGATTTGAATGGCAATTTTGTTCCAACCGGAATTTATATAATTGTAGCATACGATCAAGAAGCCAATAATGTAAAGACATCTAAAGTAGCCGTGATTAGGAAATAGATTATATGATTTATAAACCCGCGTCAGGATATTTAGAATAATATGATAGACATTAAAAATCTTTCGATTCAATTTACTGGAATAAATCTTTTTGAGAATGTTAATCTCAGAATAAGCAAGCACGATAAGATTGCGCTTGTCGGCTCAAACGGAACCGGCAAATCAACTTTATTAAAACTTCTTTACGGAATTGAAAAACCGGAAACCGGTGAAATTTTCAGGCAGAAAGGGATCCGCATCGGTTATCTTCAGCAAGATTTAATTTCATCGAAGGGACAGACTTTATTTGCGGAAGTTAAATCCTCTTTGCCCGATCTTAAATCTTTGGATGAACGCGAGACTGAAATTATCGAAGGGCTTAACTCTCCTGCTCTTTTGGATGAAGACCGGGAAGAACTTCTGGAAGAACTCGGCGAGATTCATCATAAAAAAGATGAAATTGATTTTTACGCTGCGGATTCTAGAATTGAAAAAGTATTGGCTGGACTTGGCTTCAAGAGCAAAGATTTTGAAAGAAGCACGGCAGAGTTTTCGGGCGGCTGGCAGATGCGTATTCAGCTTGCGCAAATTCTCCTCGCAGAAAATGATTTGATTCTTCTTGACGAACCTACAAATCACCTTGATCTTGACACGCTAACCTGGCTTGAGGAATTCCTTCAGAGCTTTAAGGGCTCTCTAATACTTGTTTCCCATGACAGACACTTTGTAGACAGTGTTACAAACAAAACGCTCGAAGTTTTTGATAAACAAATCGGCTTTTTTCCCGGGAATTACAGCGCCTATCTGAAGTTCAAAGATGAACGCGATATTCAGTTACGCGCTCAACAAAAAACTCAAGAGAAAAAAATTAAAGAGACGGAAAAATTTATTGAACGTTTTCGTTACAAATCTACTAAGTCAAAACAAGTACAAAGCAGAATTAAACAGCTCGAAAAACTAGATTCAATTTCGATTGCAGAAGAAGAGAAAAGAATTGAATTAAGATTTCCGGAACCTCCTAGAAGCGGCATAGTTCCGGTTGAATTGAAAAATATCTCCAAATCTTACAGCGAATTATCTGTACTGAAAAATGTTGATCTCTTAATCGAACGCGGAGATAAGATTGCAATAGTTGGACCTAACGGCGCCGGAAAGACAACACTCGCAAAAATTATTGGAAGTAAATTAGCACCCACTACAGG
>JAKAMS010000350.1 GCA_021812745.1 Bacteroidota bacterium
ATCAAGCGGACCTTCTAACTCTTCAAAGTGAAATTGCATCGAACGAAACCCAGCTTTTGATTCTTGAAAATCAAAAAGAAGCCGAGATTTATAAACTCAATAAACTTCTCGGGCGCGATCTTGATTCAAAAGACGTTTACGCTGTTACGGATTTTTCAGCGGATATACTCTCACCGTCACAAGCAAAATTTGAAGAAGTGCTGGCTAGTTCAAATCCATCTCTCAAAAAAATGGGAAGTATGATTGAAATGAACCAAGCAATGATTGACGCAAACAACCGTGAGCTTATTCCCGATCTTATGGTTCAAGGCATGTTTATGAGAATGCCTCAAGGAATGATTCTCACATCAAAAACCAATTTGGCTATGCTTGCAATGGAAACACCGAAGACGGAATATATGTATTCGCTTATGTTTTCAATTAATCTTCCATTTGCTCCCTGGTCAATTAACAAATACAAAACGAAAGAAGAAGAATTATACGCGGGTATTAACAGTATTGAATACGAGAAAACAGACATGCGGCGCGAAATGACTTCCCAATTGAAAGCTGCACTCGTTAAGTATAACACCGCTGTTGATTTAACAAAGCTTTACAACAATAAAGTTATTCCACTTTACAGCAAAGCCGCTGAATCGCAAGTCTCTGCATATCAGAATAACAGAACGGGAGTTACAACCGTAATTGATTCTTACAGGATGTTATTGATGCAGCAGATGAATTATTACATGGCTAAAGCCGATACACAAATGTCTCTTGCTGAAATTGAAATGATGGTTGGAACAAATCTTAAAAAGTTTTAGGTGATATCATGAAATATATTATAAGCGTAAATAGAGGAACAAAAATGAAAATCTTTAAATATCTATTCATTCCGCTTATTGCAATTGCTCTTATTGTATCCGGTTGCTCAAAATCGGAAGAAAGCGGAAAACATGAACATGAAGTTGTAAAACAAAAAGATTATTGGACATGCACAATGCACCCGCAAGTTCATATGGATAGGCCCGGTGCTTGCCCAATTTGCGGAATGGATCTTATCAAAAAAGTTGTAGATGAAAAAGAAGAACCCGTAAACGAAAAAGATATGACTAATATGATTTCACTTAGTCCGAAGAAACAAGTTCTCGCAAATGTTTCAACTATTGTGGTGAAGAAAGAAAATCTGCAAGACCAGGCTACAGCTTACAGCTATTTGGATTTTGCGGAGAACAATAGAAAAACAATCTCCGCTCGTTTTAACGGAAGGATTGAAAAATTGTTTATTGACAAGACTGGAGATTATATAAAGAAAGGACAGCCATTGTTTGAAATCTACAGTCCGGATTTAGTACAAGCACAGAATGATTATTTGATTGCTCTGAATAATTCATCAAGCTCTAATTCTCTTTTGAAAGCATCAGAAAAGAAATTGGAAATCTTTGGCTTGACTTCTGACCAAATTCAAACACTTGAGAAGACCAAAGAAATAAATCTTACACTCACATACTATTCGCCAATTAGCGGAACAGTGATTGAGAAGAAAATTCAAGAAGGTGCCTATGTGAACGAAGGCACAGCAATTTATGATGTAGCCGAGCTTTCCACACTTTGGGATATAGCTGAAGTCTATGAAAATAATTTGGCAAGTGTAAAAGTTGGAAGTCCTGTTAAATTACACTTACGCGCATATCCCGGAGAAGAATTTAAAGGAAGAGTAACATTCATTTATCCCGTGGTTAACTCTCAGACTAGAACAGTAAAAGTAAGAAGTGAATTTTCTAACTATGGCGGGAAACTTAAACCACAAATGTATGGTGAAACAATTTTCAGCAAACCCGGTGGACAAGGATTACTTGTTCCTGCTGATGCGGTTATAATTGCCGGAGAAAGAGCCGTTGTATGGACAAAAACCGGAGATGGAATGTTTGAAGCAAGAAGAGTTCAAATCGGCAATAGGTTTGGAGATAAATATCAAATTGTATCCGGATTAAATGATGGCGATGAAATTGCTGCTACTGGTGGATTCTTGATCGATTCTGAAAGTCAGCTTAAAACAGGAATGCCTACCGGTGATAAAACAAACGGTTCAAAAAAATCTGCTCCCGGCACAATGCCTGGAATGAAAATGTAATATCTAATTCATGAAGAACAAGTAAAAACAAAATAAATAAGGAGTAACAAAATGAAATCAATAAAAATTTTTCTAATCGCATGCACTTTGTTTGCAATGTCTTCTGTTGTAATCTCTGCTCAAGATATGAAGAATATGCCCATGCACAACATGAAGAATATGAAACATGAAAAAGCTATTAAAATAGATTCAACAATTGTTCATAAAGGCGAAATAGATCTGAAAGCAATAGATAATAATGAAGATGGCAAAGTTTTTCAAGATCAAATGGACTGGAATGTAATCTCCGACAAACCGGGTAAATGCCCGCTGTGTAAAATGACTTTGAAAGAAGTTACTGTAAAGCAAGCAAAGAAAAATTTGATAGATCATGGATTTAAAACAAAATAAATTAATTAGCTAAAGGAGTTAACATGTTAAAGAAGAATAATTTAGTCACGTTCATAGTTGCAGTTACTTTGGTTTTTAGTTCTGCTTCATTTGCACAAGAAAAACAGATGCAAATGAAAGACTCTTCCAAATCTCAAATGAAGATGCATAAAATGAAAGGAATGAATGATAAGAAATGCGATCTGCATTCTATCTCAGATTCAAACATTGTTCGAAAAGGGATCATAGATTTAAATGCCATTGATAAGAACAATGATGGAAAAATCTTTCAATGCCCAATGGAATTAAATGTTATTTCAGATTCAAAGGGAGAATGCCCTGAATGCGGAATGAATTTAAGAGAAATTTCTATTCAGGATGCTAAAGCTAAACTGCTTAAGAGAGGATTTAAAGTAAATGAATCCGGTATTAATCAGCATTCAAAATCCAGTAATAAAAACGACCAAGCTTCACTTACAACATGGAATAAAGTATGCCCTGTTACCGGAGAAGAGGTTGATCAGGAAACCCCCACAGTCGAATACAAAGGGAAAGTAATTGGTTTCTGCTGTTCTAGCTGTGTTTCAAAGTTCAATAAGGAACCGGAGAAATATTTGAAGAATCTAAGTGACGACGGAGCAAAATTTATCGGTAAAAAATAATTTTCCAAGAGCCTGGAAAAAACCAGGCTCTTCTTATCTGGATTTCCACTTTTAGTATTGAACTAACTTGTTGAAATAATGGTTATTCAAATAATTAACCAATTATTGAAAGTACGACAATGAGGAAAGTTGAAACAGATAAGTCGCTTGAAAAAAAATATATAGAATTTGATAGTGAGATAATTCCCCACCTAAACTCACTAAAGAGTTTTGCCCTTAAAATGACCAATGACACTGATGAATCGGAAGATTTAATACAGGACACATTATTAAAAGCATTCAGGTTCTTCGATAAATTTGAAAAAGGTACTAACGCAAAGGCATGGCTCTTCCAGATTATGAAAAACTCTTTCATTAATAATTA
>JAKAMS010000351.1 GCA_021812745.1 Bacteroidota bacterium
GTAAATCTTTTAATGACTGAATAAGTTTAATATTGTCCGCTTGATGCAGACCGATACTCGGTTCATCTAAGACATAAAGAACGCCGGCGAGCTGTGAGCCAATTTGTGTTGCCAATCTTATCCGCTGTGATTCACCGCCGGAAAGCGTTCTTGCCGAGCGGTCAAGAGTGAGATAGTCGAGACCAACATTCAATAAAAACTCTAAGCGGGAATTAATTTCTTTTAGAATCTGATGAGCAATTATTCCTTCACGCGATGTCAGTTTTAAGTTGGAGAAAAATTTCATTGCTTTCTCAATCGAGAGCGAAGTTGATTGCGATATGTTGAGATTATTTAATGTAACCGATAGAGATTCTTTTTTGAGTCTGCCGCCATTACAAGTTGAACAAGTGGCTGTATTCATAAAAGACTCTGCCCACTCCCGTATTTTGTTTGAAGAAGTATTATCGTAATAATGCTTTATATAATTTGTTACGCCGTTAAACTTGTGAGTATAAGTTACAGTTCTTCCGCCGCCGTAAGTGTAAGTGAAAGGAATCTTTTCTTTAGTACCGTTTAACAACACATCAATTTGTTCTTTGGAAAATTTTATGAGAGGCGTGTCGTAATCAAATCCAAACTTTTGCGCTATAATTTCAAGTTGGTTGAAGAACCATACTGTTCTCGGTTTTCCAAGAGGGGCAATTCCTTCTTCATTAATTGTTTTTTCCCAATCAGGAATTATTAGATTGATATCAAGTTCTTTCTTTTCTCCAAGTCCATCACAGTCCGGACATGATCCATAAGGCGAGTTAAAAGAGAAAGAATTTGGCGCAAGTTCTTGAAAACCAATTCCGCAATAAGCACATGCAAGGTTACGGCTGTAAATATGATCTTCCGTTCCTTCATTAATAATTACGTTTCCGTTTCCAAAATTCAAAGCAACTTCAATTGATTCTGCAATTCTGTTGCGTGATTTTTCATTTACTTTGATCCGGTCAATCACAATTTCAATATCATGTACTTTATACCGGTCAGCTTTTAATGATTCGTTCAGTTCAAATGTCTCCCCGTCAACACGAACACGCACAAAGCCATCTGCCAAGATCTCCGCAAACAATTCACGGTAATGCCCTTTTCTGCCTCTAATTACCGGAGCTAAAACAACAATGCGCTTATCATTGAATTTTTCTAAAACCGTATCAATGATTTGGTCCGATGATTGTTTTTCAACTTCTCTTCCGCAATTATAGCAATGAGGTTTTCCAACGCGGGCATAAAGTAAACGGAGATAATCATAAATTTCAGTTACAGTCCCAACAGTTGAACGCGGATTACCGTGTGTAGATTTTTGCTCTATTGAAATAGCCGGACTCAGTCCTTCAATTAAATCAACGTCGGGTTTTTCAAGCACTCCTAGAAATTGGCGCGCATAAGCCGATAAAGATTCAATGTATCGCCGCTGACCTTCGGCATAAATTGTATTGAATGCAAGAGTTGACTTACCCGAACCGGAAAGTCCGGTTATTACTGTAAACGCATCGCGGGGAATCTCTAAATCAATATTTTTGAGATTATGCTCGCGGGCACCTTTTATTATTATTTTATTTAGATACAGCAATTAGATAAATTTCCGTAGTTTAAAATGTTATTGTAAACAATGCAGATTAGAAAATCAATTTTTAATGAGATGAATCATCAATGGCAAAACTTCCGGAACAGATAAAAACCATCTCTTCAGAGAATGAATTCAAATTGAAGGAAAAAGGTTCATCTTTTATTTCAATTTCAAGACCCATTGAAACAGAAGAAGACGCGGTAATATTCTTAACATCATTAAAGAAAAAATATTACGATGCCACACATCACTGCTACTCTTATCAATTTGTTGACGGCACTTTCAAATATTCAGATGACGGAGAACCGAACGGAACTGCCGGTAAAAGAATATTCAATGCTCAGACTCATTTTGGTCTAACTAATTTGATTACCGTAGTTATCCGTTATTACGGCGGTGTAAAACTTGGTGTTGGACCGCTCGGCAAAGCATATTATGATTCGGCTTATCAGAACTTAGAATCATCGAAGACCGAAGAGAAAATTTTACACGCACAAATTGAAATTGAATATGAATTTGAATTCTCCAATCTAATCCATCATTTGATCTCAAAATATGGACTAATCATACAAAATCATCTTTATGAACCGAAACCGGCTTTAATTTGCTTAATTCGTTATTCAATCTTGGATCAATTTTCTTCAGAATTATCGCTATCATCAAATAATAAAATCTCAGTTCACAGTACCGAAACTCTTTCTTATCGGACAAAATGAGCATTTCTTTTCTGAATTGGTATATATTGACAAAGAGCCCTTATTTACTTAATTTAATTTTAGGATAAGTAGCACCTTAAAGTCTCTTAAAAGACAAATTAATTTTACTAAAATGCAGAGGCATAAATGATTTATACCAAAACCGGAGAATACGCGATAAGAGCAATATTGTTCTTGGCTAGGCAAACCAAAGAAAGCTTAATTATGTCTTCTGAAATTGCAAAAAATGAAGACATCCCTGCTCATTATCTTGCAAAGATTTTACAAAGGATGGCTAAATACGGTTATGTAGACTCTTACAAAGGGAGAGGCGGCGGTTTTAAGATAACAGAACTCGCTAAAAAGAGTTCAATTCTTGAAATAGTGGAAAGAGTTGAAGGTCCGGTTATTAATTTAAAATGTGTCACCGGTTTGAAAGAATGTTCCGATGAATATCCTTGTCCTTTGCATGATGAATGGGCTGAATTAAGAAATAAAATTTATAGTCTAATTTCCAGTAAATCAGTCCAAGAAGTTGCTGAAAAATATGCGGAGACTTTAAGAAAACCAAAACAATAAAATAATTTTTAGAGAAAAGGGATTTAAGGCACAAGCTTTAAATCCTTTTTTTATTTTAAACGAAGACTAACCGTTGAGGTTTTTCAAATCATTAAAAAAAAGTTTAAGATAGCTCAAATCCGAACACAAAGAATTAAGATTTACCAAACTGACTTGAGTCAGCTGAAGATATTTTCCCATAAGAACCGACTTGATGAATTCCGAAGCATTACTTAGGAGGTCTTCCAAAACTGTTCTCACCTTTTCAATACTGTTTTTATATTCTTCTGCAGCTTTAATGAAATATGCCTCATCAACTGTGTTCTCTTTTTTCTGAATTACTCGAAGAAGTCCATCGGAAAATTTTGCCTGGAAGGATAATTCTTTCAGAAGAGAAATTTTATTTTGTTTAATTGCAGTATCTATAAGCAGTTCAAGATCTTCACGGCGCTGGAGGCGGTTTTCAGCAAGTTCACTAACTTTTAGTAAAATATTGCCGGTAGTTAATTCTAAATTGGGATTCATCTCTAAACTTTAACTCCTAAACCGATTCCATCACCAATAGGAAGAATAGTTGTCTTTAATGAAGATTGGTTTATAAACAATTTATTAAACTCGCGAATAATTTTTGTGGATTTGCTAAAAGAAGCAGGTAC
>JAKAMS010000352.1 GCA_021812745.1 Bacteroidota bacterium
GCATTTCGGTATTCCTACTATTGGTTTTGCGCCCGGCAAAGAAGAACTTGCTCATTCGTCAAAAGAAGAACTTATTCTAAATGATTTACTGAAAGCAACTAAGTTTTACTCGCTATTCCCGTTTGAATTGACAAAGAACATTTTATGAAATAGTAATTTGATGTCACAGTATGTGACTTCAAGTGATATGATAAGAAAAACCAACCAATAGATTGGTTTTAAAAATTAGTAAAAGATTTAAGGCAACAAAGTTTTATTCATTAATCGGAGAAAAAAATGGAAACAAGATTCAAAGGAAGACACTTTATAACAGAAGACAATTGGACTAAAGAAGAACTTGATATAGTCTTTGATACTGCGTTCGATTTGAAGAAAAAATTCTATGCGGAAGAACCAACTCTTTGGTTGCCATACAAAACATTATTCATGATGTTCTTCGAACAATCAACCCGGACAAGAAATTCTATGGAAGCCGGAATGACGCAACTTGGCGGGCACGCACACGATTTAACACCGGATAAAATGCAGATCACTCACGGTGAAGTTGCAAAAGATACTGCCATTATTCTCAGCCGTATGGGACATGGTATTGCTTGCCGTAATTGCTTCTATGGTGTTGGTAACAAATATTTAAATGAACTCGCTGCAAATTCACGTAAACCGGTTATGTCTTTACAAGATGATGTTTACCACCCGTTCCAGGGTCTTGCGGATTTAATGACGATTTTTGAACACATGGGTAGAAATACGGAAAGATTAAAAGTAACTGTATCATGGGCATATGCAACAACTCATTCAAAACCGCTAAGCGTTCCTCAAACACAAATTCTTCTTTTCCCTCGATATGGAATTGATGTTACGGTCGCGCATCCAAAGGAATTTCCATTGAGTAAAAATATTGTAGAAAAAGCTCAACAGAACGCAAAAGATGGCGGAGGAAGTTTGCGTTTCACAAATAATATGGACGAAGCATTTGAAGGCGCTCATATTGTTATTCCTAAAAATTGGGGCGGGTTCGGTTTTTATGATGAAGAATATTATCTCTCGAACGAAGATGAATGTAAAAAAGAGATGAAAGGAAATCTTGATAAATATAAGAGCTGGATATGTGACGATAAGAGAATTAAACTGGCAGATAAAAATGTAAAATTGATGCACGCACTTCCTGCCGACCGCGGAAATGAAGTGACCGATGAAATTCTGGATAACCCGAATATTTCAATCGTTTTTGATGAAGCGGAAAACCGTCTTCATACGGCAAAAGCTATTATGGGATTAACAATGTGACACTAAGTGTCATTCTGACGAACGAAGAGAGGAAGAATCTCATTATTAATTTTTTTTGAGATTCTTCGCTTTGCTCAAAATGACTTTGAGATAATTATGAAAAAATACTTTTACAAATGTTTCGATTGCGGAAAAAGCTACGGCAAAGATGAGATTGAAAAAAATCTGGTCTATCTTTGCCCGGCTTGCGGTAAAGTTGAAAAAAATCAGCCGCTGCGTGGAGTTCTTACAGTTGAATATGATTATGAATCAATTAGGAAGAATTTCAGCAGAGAAGAATTTCTGAAACTTCAGCCCGGAAAATTTTGGCAGTATGATTTTTTATGGCCGCTCGAATTTGAAAATGGGAAAATGAAGTCCGTAGATGAGAAATTCCTACACAGAGTTACTCTTGATAATAACAGCTTGCTTGAATTTTCTTATGAAGGGAAACCGTTTTTAGTCCTTGATGATAC
This sequence comes from Bacteroidota bacterium, assembly GCA_021812745.1. Next base: position 1,743 of record JAKAMS010000352.1, read on the forward strand.
GCGCAATCCGACATTATCATTTAAAGACAGAGCTTCAAGTTTAGTAGCTCTTAAAGCATTGCAACTGGGAATAAAAGAAATCGCAGCGGCATCAACCGGCAATGCGGGCTCTTCGCTTGCAGGAGTGTGTGCACGGCTGGGATTGAAATCAATAATTTTTGTCCCCAAAAATATTCCCGAAGCAAAGAGAATCCAGATCCAATCATACGGCGCAGATATTTATTTGGTTAACGGTGATTATGATTTGGCTTTTGATACCTGTCTTGAAATTTCAACTCAAAAAAAATGGTATAATAGAAATACTGCATATAATCCTCTTACTATCGAAGGGAAAAAATCCGCGGCTTTCGACCTATTCATTTCATCACAAGGAAAAATACCCGATCTTATTTTTGTGCCGACCGGCGATGGAGTAATTTTAGCCGGACTTTACAAAGGTTTGCGTGAGCTAAAAGAACTTGGATGGATAGAAAAAATCCCTTCATTAATTTCCGTCCAAGCAGAAGGAAGTAATGCGGTTGTTAGATATTTGACTAATCATAAGTTCGAATATAAACCGGCTAATAGTATTGCGGATTCAATTTGCGCAGGCGCTCCAAGATGTTTATATATGGCTTACGATGCTATAATAAAATCGAATGGAACTGCTGTTGAAGTAAATGACAAAGAAATTCTGGATGCTCAAAAATATGTTGCTCAAAATTTTGGAATTTTACTGGAACCCTCTTCTTCATCAACATTTGCAGCATATAAAAAATTTATTAACTCGAATAAGTTAGATGGAAAAACAGCGGTTTTACTTTTTACCGGCAATGGATTGAAAGATACATCTGCGCTCAAAAATTGGAATCATACTGTTGAACCCTTTACAACAGAGCAGATTTATAATAAAATTAATTCATCTCATTAAATAAATTATTTTAAGGAATTTCATTCGCAAAATGCTAATGGAGTTTTCACTCGTCTAGAGTAACAATGTAAGTAAATGAATAAACCCAAAATTAACGGTTTGCTAATAGCGGCGGGGTTTTCCAAAAGGATGGGCGATTTTAAGCCTTTGATGGAGTATGATAACAATCCTTATATAGTTGTAATTACAAAAAAACTTTTGAGTGTCTGCGAAACGGTAGTTATTGTAACCGGTCACAAAAGCATTGAAATAGAATCTACTATCAAATATGCCTTCATTGAAAATGTCTTATTCCCGCGCGTTAAAGTTGTTGTGAATCCAAATTTTGAAAAAGGAATGTTCACTTCACTTCAGACCGGTGTTAAAGAGTTGATAGATTCAGATTGGATATTGTATCACTTTGTAGATCAGCCGTTTCATAAAGAAAAATTTTACAAAGAATTTGTTGCTCAGATTGACGATGAGTACGATTGGATTCAACCGGTTTACGACGGCTTGGAAGGTCATCCGGTGATGTTTAAAAAAACAGTTTTTGAAAAAATTATTTCAAGTCCGGAAAATCACATACTTAGATTAATAAGAGATGACGGTTCGACAAAAAAGAAAATATGGGATTGCGGTTACTCCCAAATATTGAAAGACTTTGACACACCGGAAGATCTGATTCATTCTAATAAATAAAATCTATTTGATTTTAACAGCCAACTGTCCGCATGCCGCGGCTATGTCATCTCCTTGTGTTTCGCGTATCATTACTGTGATATTATTGTTACGGAGTTTGTCTGCAAAGAGATGAATATCTGAAAGTGAAGTCGGTTCAAGTTCT
>JAKAMS010000353.1 GCA_021812745.1 Bacteroidota bacterium
GACTTAAAAACACAGACCTCAATTTCCGAATACCATTAACCGAAAAAGATGATCCCGCCGTGCAGGCGGTTTTGGGCAACAACGGTATATATGAAGGGAAAGATTACCACGGCAATGAAATGATTCTCTCTTACATGGCGCCCGTTCCCGGTACTCGTTGGTACATTGCCGCTCAAATAAACCAAAGTGAAGTATATGAGGATCTTTATTTAAGAGCTCTTACAATTATAATATTTACACTCGGTTTAATTCTTTTAGTCAGCGCCGGATTAATTTTGATTTACAGAACCCGGCAGCGAAATATTTTCATGGGGCTTTTTGTAAAGGAGAAAGAATTAAGAAAATCGCACGAAGAATTTAAAACAATTCTATACAGTATCGGCGATGGTGTAATTACAACTGACGTCAAAGGTAAAATTAAACAGATGAATAATACTGCGGTAGAATTGACCGGATGGATGGAAAAAGATGCAAAAGGAAAACCGTTTGACGACGTTTTTAATATCATAGATGATGTTACAAGAAAGAAAGCTGATAACCTTATTATAAGAGCTTTAAATGAAGGAGCGGTTGCTGAACTTTTTAGCAATAACATTCTAATTTCTAAAGATGGAAGAGAAATACCTATTGCTGACAGCAGCGCACCAATACGCAATGAGCTAGGGAAAATTGAAGGGGCGGTTTTGATCTTTCGTGATAAGACTGCCCATGACTATTCAGAAAAAATTATCCGCGCGAGCGAAGCAAGATTAAAAAGAGCAGAGTCCGTTACAAAAGCAGGTCATTGGGAATATTACCTGGATTCCGGCGATATGGTAGTTTCCGAAGGTGCCGCTAAAATCTATGGTCTTAACGAAACACAATTGAAAGTTTCTGATATTCAAAAAATAGCTCTGAATGAGCACCGCTCAAAATTAGACGATGCCATGAACAGATTGATTGATCACGGCGAACAGCTCGAAATTGAATTTAAAATTAAAAAAGCTGATACTGGTGAAATTGCCGATGTTCATTCCATAGCCGAATATGACAAAGGAAAAAGGATTGTATTCGGTATTATTCAAGATATTACAAAGGCCAAACAGTATGAAATAGCTTTGTTAGAATCTGAATTTAAATTCAGAACACTGGTAGAAAATATAAAAATTGGAATTTATTATAGTGACTTTACAGGCACTTTTCTTTACGGAAACAGAGAAGCTGAAGAGATCGTTGGTTATAACCGTGAAGATTTGATAGGTAAAAATTTTATAGAACTAAAACTCCTTGACCAGAAACAAAAAATTAAAGCCGCATTACTGCTAGGTAAAAATCTAATTGGAAAATCTACCGGTCCAGATGAATTTATCATCACTCGAAAAGACGGCACTAAAAGAATTGTTGAAATCAGTACAAATGTGATTAATACAGGCTCTCAAAAAGTAGTTTGCGGTGTAGTGCTGGATATTACCGAACGCAAGAAAGCCGAAGAATCATTAATAATGAGCGAGAATAAATACAGATACTTATTTGATAATAACCCGCAGCCAATGTGGATATATGATTTAGAGAATTTAGCTTTTCTTGAAGTTAACGGGTCTGCCATTTTACGCTACGGATATTCGAGAAATGAATTTTTGAAGATGACAATAAAAGATATACGCCCGGAAGAAGATGTTAATGCCCTCTTGGAAGATGTTGCTAATACTTACAAGGAAATCAACAGCGCCGGCATCTGGCGGCATAAGAAGAAAAATGGTGAAATCATCTTTGTAGAGATTGTTTCACACTTAATAAAATATGAAAACAGAGCCGCCCGCCTTGTACTTGCTAACGACGTTACCGAGAGGAAACTTGCTGAAGAAGCATTGAAGGAAAGCTATGAATTCAACAAATCTTTATTAAAGACAATTCCGTTTGGAATGAGTATAGTTGATGAAACCGGAAATATTATTTTTATCAGTGACAGCTTTAAAAAAATATTTAGTGTAGAAACCATTGGTAAAAAATGCTGGGATTTATACCGTGATGATAAGACACAATGTAGCCTCTGCCCTTTGAAAAAGGATATCAATATTGGTGAGACTTTAGAGTTAGAATCAGAAAATATTCTGAACGGGAAAACTTTTCAGATAAGTCATACCGCAATGATTTACCAAGGCAAAAAAGCCGTACTGGAAATCTTTCAAGATATAACAGAACGTAAGAAGGTTGAGCAGAATTTGAAAGAGAACGAGGAACGCTTCAAACAGATTGTTGAATGTTCCGGCGTGTGGATTTGGGAAGTAGATACTGAAGGTTTTTACACTTACGTCAGTCCTTTGGCAGAAAATTTACTCGGCTACAAACCCGAAGAAGTTCTTGGGGAAAAACACTTTTACGATTTCTTTGCACCTGATGTAAAAGCTGAACTGACAAAAGCGGCATTCGATATCTTTTCTAAAAAAGAAACTTTTGTAAACTTCGAAAATCCCAATATTCATAAGAACGGCAGCAAAATGATTTTAGAAACTTCCGGACTTCCTTTGCTGGACGAGAACGGTAATCTTTTAGGTTATCGCGGTGCAGATAAAGATATTACTATGCGTAAAGAAGCAGAGCAAACAATAGATCTTCTTGCACAAGCAGTAAGAAGTACTAGCGATTGCATTAGCTTAACAGATATTAACAATAACATTCTGTTTGTAAACGAATCTTTTCTTAAAACTTATGGATATGAAGAAAAAGAACTTATCGGACAGAATATTGTAATTGTCAGGGCTTATAATGATAATGAACCATCAGTTGAAATTATTAAAAACGCGACTTTTCAAAAAGGCTGGTTTGGTGAATTGTTAAACAGAAAAAAAGATGGGACAATATTTCCTATTTCTCTTAGCACTTCTTCTGTGTTGAATGATAAAGGAGAACCTTACGCACTCATAGGTATAACTAGAGACATTACAGATTATAAAAAAGCGGAAGAAGAACTTCATAAATATAGAAATCACTTAGAAGATTTAGTTGAAACAAGAACAAAGGAGCTTGACAGAACAAATAAAAAATTGCAGATAGAAATTGAAAAAGAGAAAGAAATTGAAATGATGCTGCAATATTCTTTAGAAAAAGAGAAAGAACTTAATGAACTCAAAACACGGTTTATTTCTATTGCGTCTCATGAATTTAGAACCCCGTTAACTTCAATATTATCTTCTGCAGAATTGCTTAAGAGATACGGTAAAAAATGGAGCGAAGATAAATTTAATGAACATGCTGAAAAAATTATGAGCTCAATTGAATACTTGACGGACTTGCTTGACGATGTCTTAACTATAAGCCGTTCGGAAAGCGGGAAAATAGTATTCAATCCGTTAAAAATTGATTTACATCTTTTTTGCTGGGATATAATTGAGGAATTAAAATTCAACGAAGATAAAAATCATAAGTTGATCTTCAAATACACTGCCGATCAAGAAATATTTGAGCTCGATCCAAAATTAATCCGCTTTATAATAA
>JAKAMS010000354.1 GCA_021812745.1 Bacteroidota bacterium
CCGGGAACCGTTTGATAAATCCGGCGTGAGAAATTGTAACAACAACATCTTCTTCGGCAATTATATCTTCCAGTTTGAATTCCTGCAGCTGCATTTCAATTTTGGTTCTTCTCTCATCGGCGTATTTTTCTCTGAGCGCAAGAAGTTCTTCTTTTATTATTTGCCATCTCTTCTTTTCGTTTGTAAGAATGCCTTTTAATTTTTCTATGAATTTTAATATCTCTTTGTATTCGTCCTCTATCTTCTGTCTTTCAAGTCCTGTTAAGCGCTGCAATCTCATATCAAGAATTGCTTTCGCTTGAATTTCGGAAAGCTTGAACTTCTTCATCAAGTTGGTTTTTGCTGTTTCGGTGTCCCTTGATTTTTTGATCGTCTGAATTACCGCGTCAATATTATCAAGAGCAATGATGTATCCTTCCAAAATGTGCGCGCGTCTTTCCGCGGCGTCAAGATCAAACTGAGTCCGTTTGATCAACACATCCATTCTGTGGTCGAGGAAATACTGCATCATTTGTTGAAGAGTTAACACTTTGGGCTGACCATTTACAAGCGCGAGCATTATAACGCCGAACGTTACCTGCATCTGTGTGTGTTTGAAGAGCTGGTTTAGTGTAACTGCCGGCTGTCCGTCTCTCTTCAGTTCAATTACTATGCGCATTCCGTCGCGGTCTGATTCATCGCGTATGTTTGAGATGCCTTCAACTTTTCCTTCCCGCACAAGATCCGCCATCTTTTCGATTAAAGAAGCTTTGTTAACTTGATAAGGAATTTCCGTGATGATAATATTTTCTCTATCATTCTTAAGCGTTTCAATATTTGCTTTGGCGCGAATAACAATTCTACCGCGACCGGTTAAGAATGCTTCTCTCACTCCTTCGTAACCGTAGATAATTCCTCCGGTTGGAAAGTCGGGTGCTTTAACAATTTTTATCAACTCTTCCGGTGTTGTTTTCGGTTTATCAATTATCGCAACAAGTCCGTCAACAATTTCTCCGAGATTATGAGGAGGGATATTTGTAGCCATACCAACGGCAATACCGCTTGCGCCGTTGATCAATAAGTTCGGCAAATATGAAGGAAGAACGGTTGGCTCTTGTAATGATTCATCGAAGTTTGCAACAAAGCTTACCGTGTTCTTATCTAGATCGCGCAGCATTTCGTCTGCAATACGCGCTAAGCGGGCTTCTGTGTAACGCATAGCAGCAGGCGAGTCGCCGTCAACCGATCCGAAGTTTCCCTGTCCGTCTACCAAAGGATAGCGCAGAGAAAAATCCTGAACCATTCTTACCATTGAATCATAAACAGCTGTGTCTCCGTGCGGGTGATACTTACCAAGCACCTCGCCCACTATACGGGCGGATTTTTTATACGGCTTGTTGTAGGGAACTCCGAGTTCGTGCATACCAAACAGAACGCGGCGGTGAACCGGTTTTAATCCGTCTCTCACATCAGGCAAAGCGCGCGCTACAATTACGCTCATTGCATAATCTATGTAAGATGATTTCATTTCTTCTTCTAGCGCAACAGGAACTACTTTTTCAAAAATGGTGGTCATATTATAACTTCTATTTTAGGATTTTGAATTTATGATTTATTTTTTCTCTCTTTTTGTCTTTCCGGCAAAAACCGGAATCTATCTTAGTTTCTCTAAAAAGCAATTATGATTAAGAACTACTTCTTCAAATTTTCACAATAATATTTTTGCCAAACCGAAATAAAAAAGTATAGTGCAAATATCTGTCAATGCTAACGTAATTGGTCCGGCAGCAATTTTGGGATCGAGCTTTAGTTTGTGCAACAAAGCCGGAACACTCAAACCCCAGACAGATGCTATCAACTGAACCGCCATTACGCTTAAGCCAATTACAAAAGCGGCTGTGTATTCTCCCTTCCACACCACTACCACCAGAGAAACTATTGCGGCACAACTTAAACCGAGAAGCAAAGCTGTTTGTGTTTCCCGCAAAAAACTTTTTAGATACCACTTCAAAGACGGTTTAGAAGAATGCAAAGCCTGAATCGTAACAGTCATTGATTGAATGCTTACGCTTTCGCCGAGTCCCAATACCAAAGTAAAAAAGAACACTATAATTAAACTTTCTGCCAGAGTTGTTTCGAACATTCCTGTTAACAACGCGCAAATCGTTCCGCTTGTAATTGTTGCAAAGAGCCATGGCAATCTAATACGCCAAGCTTTTAACGGCGAAGCATTTTTTACTTCGCTGATTCGAAAACCGATTGTTTCAAAGATTGAATCGTAATTCTGAGTTTCTATTTCATCTTCTTCCGAATCCTTCTCTTCAAGTAATTCATCGGTAAAAAGATTTACATCTATAATGCCGATAATTTTTCTTTCCGAATCAACAACCGGAAAAGCTAAAAATTTATAAGTCGCAAAAAATTCAAGAGCGTCATACACAGTGGAAGTGCTTGGCAGCGCAGCAACACGCTTAACCATTATCTCTTCCAATTTCTGTTCTGCTTTGCCAACCAGCAATCTTCTTGTCGGCAACACTCCCACAAGTTTTTTTTCTTCATCAACAACGTAAAAGTAAACTATCCTTTCGCCTAAACCTTCTTCTCTTATCTTCTTCAACGTTTCGTTAACGGTAAGATTTTTATCCAGCGCGGTAAAATCTTTCCGGGCATGTTCCATTACTAGCTGACGATATAGCTGTTTGTCTTGCATTCATTTTCTTTTCGATGTCATTGCGAGTCCCCGAACTAGAGAACGAAGCAACCTTTGGGATTCTTTCGTCGTCCCTCGCCAAGCTCGAGACTCCTCAGAATGACAATTTTATATATCCAGTTTTGCGTACTTAGCGTGTTTCTCTATAAACGCCCGGCGTGGTTCAACGGCATCGCCCATGAGCGTTTCAAAAACTTTATCTGCTGCTGCGGCGCTTTCAACATTAACTTGAAGAACCGTTCTTGTTTCAGGGTTCATTGTAGTTGACCACAATTGTTCAGGATTCATTTCTCCCAAACCTTTGTAGCGCGATATAACAATTCCTTTTATCTGCTGTTCGCCGCCTTCTATTTCTTCAACTTCTTCAACCGTAACTATTTTTTCTTCTTTCCCTGCTTTAAACCGTTTTAAAATTTTATCTCTCTCTTCTTCATCAAAAGCATAATGTTCTTCTTTTCCTTTTTTAATTTTGTATAACGGCGGCTGGGCAATGTAAACTTTTCCGGAAGTGATCAGCTCTTTCATGTGGCGATAAAGAAAAGTTAAAAGCAAAGTTCTGATGTGGCTTCCGTCAACATCGGCATCTGTCATTAAAATAATTTTTCCGTAACGTGCTTTTTCGTGATCGAATTCTTCACCAATACCGGCGCCTATTGCAGAGACCATCGCCTGTATTTCTATGTTCTCAAGGATTTTATTGATCTTCGCTTTTTCAACATTTAAAATTTTTCCTTTGATAGGAAGAATTGCCTGGAATCTTCTATCGCGCCCCA
>JAKAMS010000355.1:0-2451 GCA_021812745.1 Bacteroidota bacterium
CGTATTTTTGAAGCGCTTGATATGTGTCTTCCGGATTCTGTGAAGTAACGCGCTGATTGCCGCGGATCTCTTTCAATGCTGTAAGAATAATATTTTTGTCAATTCCATTTTCATTTAAAAGTTTTCCAGCGGCGCTTTTATCTTCACTAAGCGCAATAAGCAGATGTTCATTTGAAACGTATTCATCTTTTAATGTTTTTGTTTCTTCTGAGGATCTGTCAAATAATTTTGCCATGTTCACAGAGAGCTGTTGATTGCCTATTCCGCTTCCAGAGACTTTCGGTAACCGCTCGAGTAACTCACCAATTTTAATTCTCATCTGATTTATGTTCGCGCCGGATTTGTGAATTATAGAAACCGCAACATTTGATTCATCTTGCAGTATTGCCGCCAACAGATGTTCCGGTTCAACAATTTGATTGTTATAATTCTGTGCTATCTCAATTGCATTCTTGACCGTTTCCTGGGCTTTAACTGTGAATTTGTTAAAATTAAATTCCATACTTATACCTCAAAATTTCCTTTCTTAATTTACCGTTCATACAAACGATATTCTAAAATGTTTCTAGTTAGTAGTAATATATTACGAGCTAGTTAATAACTAATTCGTAATATAAAAAATTGGTCTGTTTTCTTTTCCGTTCGACTTTCTTTTCGGGTTTGAGTGTAACTGCGAATTACCTTAATTTAGTTCCCCCGTTACTCAAACTCTTTTTTGTAATTTTTTCCGAAAGAATTGATGCAGCATGATAATGATACTATAGTGGCTTTAGCAACACCAGCCGGAGTTGGTGCTCTTTCTGTAATTCGTGTGAGCGGTGCAAAGAGTTTTGCCTCTGTTGATAAAATCTTCCGCGGTAAATCAAAACTTCTAGATTGCCATTCTCATACCATTCATTACGGAAAAATTTTTGATTCCAAGAATAATCTGATAGATGATGTTCTTGTTTCTATCTTCAAATGCCCGCATTCATATACCGGAGAGGATTCCGCTGAGATAAGCGCGCATGGAAGTTCTTTAATAACTGAAAAAATAATCTACGCGCTAGTAGAAACAGGTGTAAGATTAGCCGAGCCGGGGGAGTTTACAAAACGTGCTTTCTTAAACGGAAAATTGGATTTAACTCAAGCTGAAGCAGTCGCTGATATAATTAATTCACGAACAGAAGCTTCTTTGCGCGGGGCGCGGAATCAGTTGGATGGATTATTGTCTAAAAAGGTTGATTGGATGAGAGAGATACTGATAAATACTTCATCTCTAATCGAGCTCGAACTCGATTTTGCTGAAGAAGATATTGAATTTCTTTCTCTCAACCAAATTCTGAAAAATATTGATATTATTGAAACTGAGATTGATTCATTATTGAAAACTTATTCGTTTGGACGTGTTATAAAAGATGGTGTTAACGTAGCTCTGGTAGGAAAGACAAACGTAGGAAAGTCATCGCTTTTAAATTATCTCTTGAAAGAAGCCCGTGCTATTGTAAGTGAAATTCCGGGAACCACAAGAGATATAATTCGCGAAGATCTATCAATTGACGGAATTTTGTTTAAACTCTTTGATACTGCCGGAATACGCGTTACTGAAGATATTCTCGAAAAAGAGGGAATCATTCGAAGCAGGGAAGCGGTCAAAAATGCAGATATTGTTCTTTTTATGAACGATGTTATTTCCGGATTTTCTACAGATCTTTATAATCATTTATTAGAAATTACTACAAAAGAAAGAATCATAATAGTCGCCAATAAAATTGATTTACTCGAGGGAAGTGATTTTCAGTCCGATGTAAAAATTTCTTCTTTAACAGGTAAGGGGATAGAAAACCTTTTTGCCATAATGAAGGAGCGGGCAATTGGCTCACAAAATTATACAGAGAAAACCGCAATAATTTCAAGTCTTCGTCATTATAACGCATTAAATTTTGCGAAAGAAAATCTTATCAATGCACGAAATTCTATTAACAAAAAATTAACTGGTGAGTTCATAGCAGTTGACTTGCGGAATGCCGAAATTTCGCTCTCCGAAATAATCGGAAAAGTAACATCGGATGATATTCTTAATAACATTTTTGCAAAATTTTGCATAGGAAAATAAATTTCCACGTGAAACATAGTCTCTTCGATAAAAAATAGCATTGCCAATCTTTTGCTCATTTCACGTGAAACAGAAAGGTATAGATGAGAAGTTTTGATATTATTGTAGTCGGCGCCGGGCATGCCGGAATAGAAGCCGCTTCAGCCGCAGTTAAAATGGGCTGTTCTGTGGCTCTTATTACTATGGATAAATCAGCAATTGGACGATTATCATGCAATCCGGCGATTGGCGGTAGCGCAAAAGGGCATTTGGTTCATGAACTTGATGCACTGGGCGGTATGATGGGTCTAATTGCCGACAAAACCGGAATTCAATTCCGTATTTTGAACAAAACTAAGGGTCCGGCTGTTTGGGCG
>JAKAMS010000355.1:2461-3450 GCA_021812745.1 Bacteroidota bacterium
ATGTCAGTCCGACAGAAAATTATACTCAGAAGAAGCTGGTAAGGTAATTTTCGAGACACCTAATCTGGAAGTAATAGAAGATTCCCTTCTTGAAGTTTTTGAAGAAGGCAAAAAGATCTCCGGCGTTAAAACCGCAAAAGGAGAAGAGATAAAATGCAAATCTTTAATACTCTGTTCAGGTACTTTTTTGAACGGATTGATGCATACCGGATTAAAATCCACAAAAGGAGGAAGATACGGAGAACAAGCTTCTGAGGGTTTGACTGAATCTTTTTTAAGAATGGGATTTGTATCGGGTAGATTAAAAACCGGAACACCGCCACGACTCAGAAAAAATTCCATCAACTGGGAAATTCTTGAAGAGCAGAAGGGTGACGAATTCCCTCAACCATTTTCATTGAGAACGGATAAAACTCAGTTCCCGTTTCTTCCTCAGGTTAGCTGCCATATAACATATACCGATAAAACGGTTCATAAAATTTTGGAAAAAGGATTTAATCAGTCGCCTTTATTTACCGGAATTATAGAAGGAATAGGTCCGCGTTATTGTCCTTCCATAGAAGATAAAATTGTGAGATTCGCAGATAAGGAAAGACATCAACTATTTCTTGAGCCGGAAGGGTTGGATTCTGATCTAATTTATCTGAATGGATTTTCATCCTCGCTGCCTGCGGAAATTCAATTTGAAGCGTTGAGAAAAATTAAAGGACTTGAAAATGCCGAGATGGTTCGCCCGGCGTATGCTGTTGAATACGATTATTTTCCTCCTTATCAGGTTGATCTAACTCTTGAAACAAAACTTATCGAAGGACTTTATTTTGCCGGACAAATTAATGGAACTTCTGGATATGAAGAAGCAGCTGGGCAGGGAATTGTTGCCGGAATTAATGCAGCATTAAAAATTCAGAAGAGACCGGAATTTGTTTTGAAACGAAGCGAAGCTTATATCGGAGTTTTGATTGACGACCTCGTGCGCAAATCTACAAACG
>JAKAMS010000019.1 GCA_021812745.1 Bacteroidota bacterium
GAAAAAGTATTGGAAATGAATAGTGACTATGTTTTTGAGACTGTTAGTAAGCTAAAGAAATTTTTAGAAGAGAATTTAAGTTAAATCATTCTCCGGAATTCCTTTTCTTATTCTATCTTCCCTTCAGATTGGAAATTAAAATCGTTTTGAAAGTGTAAAGTATAATCTGCTAAATGTGGTTTTATCCTGAAAAGTACTTTCATAGCTTGCTGAAATGTACATTGTATTAAACATTCTCAACGATAGATCAATGTTTCCAACTTGCTGAAAAAAATTAAACTGCCCGGATGGGAATTTATAATCAATTCGCTTATAGCCAACACCAAGATTCATCTCACCATTAAACAAATCCTTTGCAAGACTTGCGCCATAGTAATTCCCGTTAACATAACCGGATTCAATTTTATTATAGTTTATGTAAAGAGATGAATAAATTAATGGTATCTGCAAATAACTCAGATTGACTCCATAATTTTTAGACGGGCGCGGATCATCTTTACTGAAACGGTATCCATAGTTTACGCCAACCCAGATATAATTAAGCGGACGCAGATTGACTCTAACAGAAAATCCTTGCCGTGTAGCCGATTCAAGCACACTATCGGCAAATGTCTTGAACGTTTCATAATAAATCACATTTTTTCGCGCGTCATAAGAAGCGCTTAGCCCAATCCAACTGCTTGGATTGTAAGAACACATTGCGAACAGACTCGTCATATCAAAAGTGTTTTGGTTAATTCCCATTTTCCGTTTAAAGAGATCGAACTCGGAAGAGACAAAAAATCCTAGACTTTGAGATAAATTATTCGAATGCTGAAAGTAAAGAAATCTTCTATCTGTCTTAAAATTATTAGTCTGTTCAAAAACTCCAACTGTGTTTTGCATCGTAACACCACCCAGACTATCACTTCTGAAAAGATAACCGCCGTACTCAAACATTTTTAGATCATAACCATAATCAGAAAAACTTGGGTGCGAGCCGGCTATCACTCCAAATACAAACTTCTTTGCTGTAGTCTCAAATTGAAGTCCGTCAATCGCTCCTAGACTTGATGTTTTGAAATTGATTTTTCTTCCCAATGTAATTTTAGTTGTTGAAGTAAAATCATATCTAAGAGCTAAGTCATATATTTTCAGTGCATTCCCCAAATTACTTTTGACTTCGTTCCATTGATCCGCGCGATAAGAAAAGTTAACATAAGATGAAAAAAAGATCGGAGAGTCAGCAATCGTATCGGCATTAAATGAAATGTTCATCCGCCAATATTGAAAATCCGGCGAGCTTGGTCCGTTAGATTTATTTGTGTACGATGATATTGAAATATTTCCGTCAGTACGTTTGAAGAATTTGGAAGAGCTTTTAATCGGTCCAATAATAGGACTAACTGAAACTGCTTCTGTTGGGCTCTTTATTATTTCATTATTCTTTTCATTGTTTAGTAACGGGCTCTTTTTAATAAATGCTTTTACTTCTTCATTAACTTTGAATTGGTAGCTGGATAGAGCAACACCGGAACAAGAGTTTGAAGAGATAAACTGAACAACAATTGCCGGTTTAAATATGCCGCTTACGGATAGATATAAAGTATCGTTCTTATTTATTCCATTAGTGTTTTCAAACCGGACATAAATATTTTGCGAAGTTACGAATGAAATCCGTCCGGTCTTCTCATCTACATTAATATTCTGTGCGTTTAGATGAAAAGCGCTAATCAGTATAAGAATAAGAAAACTTCTATTCATTTGTTAATTCTTTCCAGTTGGATGACAGCTATAACAAGCCGTTGATAGATAAACATAATTATTCACGCCGCTATGCTTTGAGTCCATGGACGATTGACTATGCTCATGGCAGTTGATGCACTCAAACACTTTATAGTTTGTTTGATTTGTATGACAATCAGTGCAAAGTGTCCATTTCCCTATATGTGAGCCAGAGTAGATTGGGAAATACTGTCCGTCATGATCAAATGTTGACGGCTTCCAAACATTTTGTGTATGGCATTGTTCGCAAGTAAGCGGAAATTTAGCCGCAGCATGATTTGGATTGGTCACGTTATTGTAATCCGTTAGATGGCAGCTAACACATTGCGGGTGCTTCGTATTGTAATTACCAGCATGGCAGCTCGAGCATTGGTTTGCAATTTGTAAATGCGCCCCAAGAATTTGATAATAATTATTATGAATAGGAAATGTTGCTGGTTTCCATCCTGGATTTGTTGTATGGCATTGTTCACATGTAGTAGGAATATTAATCGCGCTATGATTTGGATTAGTAGTATTTTGGAAATTTGTTGTGTGACAACTCGAACACACAGTGGATGTTCCTTTCAACGTAGTTGTATGGCAATTATTACAGTTTACTGAAGTGTGCGCTCCTTTTAATGGGAAAGCAGTAGTCGCATGATCAAATGTTGCTCCTTGCCATGAAGTAGTCGTATGGCAAGCTTTGCAATCTGTCGGATAAGATTTTGCAACATGATCGGGCGCAGAACTATATTTTGATTGATGACAAGAATAACAATCAGTAGATGTCCCAACATAACCGTTGGAGTGACAGCTGATGCACGTTACAGAAACATGTGAACCTGTCAAAGGAAACTTTGTTGTTGCGTGATTAAATGTTACACTCTTCCAATCTGTTGTATTATGGCATTGTTCGCAAGTTTGCGGATATCCTTGAGAAACATGATTTGGTGCCACAGTATATTTTGATTGATGACATGAATAACACAAATTAGATGTTCCCGCCAGTTTAGTAGTATGACATGAACTGCAATTAACTGTTGCGTGAGCGCCTAAAAGCGGAAAGTTAGTTGACGTATGATTAAAACTAATTTGTTTCCAGTCCACAGGAGAATGGCACTGTTTACAATCTTGCGGATAATTTTGCGTGCTATGGTTTGGTGCCGATGTGTAATTATTCAGATGACACGAGACGCATTGAGTAGGGGTTCCGGCATAACCTGTTTGATGACATTGTGAACATGCTACAGTTGTATGCGCGCCAATCAACGGAAAATTTGTTAGTGAATGATTTATTCCACCGTCTTTGGATCCTCTTGGGTGGCATGTATAACAAACATTGCTTTGATAAGCATATCCATTAATACCGCTGTGCTTAGAATCCATATCTGTTTTTGCATGCTCATGACAATTAATACATTCAAACACTTGAAAATTAGATTGGTTGGTATGACAGTCAGAACAAGTATTCCATTTGCCGCCATGATTTCCGGAATAGATTGGAAAATATTTATTGTCATGATCAAAAGTTGACGGCTTCCATGCGGTTTGTGAATGACAAGTTGCACAGTCAGTTGAGAATTGCGCCGATTTATGATTTGGATTTGCTGAAGCATCATAATTCTGCTGATGACAGCTTACACATTGTCTCGCGGTTTGATTATAGCCCATAGAGTGACACTTCATGCAATCATTTCTAATTAAGTTATGAGCACCTAACAATGGATAGACAAGATCATGATTGGTAAAAGAAGCCGGCTTCCAAGAACCTGCACTTATTGTGTGACATTGCTTGCAGTCTTTTGATAAATTTAATTTCATGTGATTTGGCGAAGAGACAGACTCATAATTTGTCTGATGGCAAGTGTAACAATCTTGAGATAAACCTTTATAACTTCCTTTAGAATGGCAAGCGAAACAATCTGCTATATTATGTGCGCCGGTAAGTGGAAAGAAATCATGCGTAACTGAAGTTGCAGACCAGCTGAATGAAGTAAAATTATGACACTGCTGGCAGTCAGTAGAATAATTTGCTTTTATATGACTCGGGTTTTTTGTCGCAGCATAAGTTGATGCGTGGCAATCGTAACATCTAACACCGAGCGGTTCAAACTTCAAACTGGAAGCTAATTGATGACATTGCTGACAATCGGCTTTAGCATGATTGCCAAGCAATGGAAATTTTCCCATCCGGTGAAGATCAATTATGTTTTCTATAATCCAAGTTCTTGAATCATGACAACGAACGCAATTCTTACCAACAGTATTCTCATGAATATCCGTATGGCAATCAGAACAATTATTCTTCCCTTTTTTATCGCTAAAGACAAGACTTTCATGGCAAGCTGTACACTTAACAATCTGGTGCTGCCCTTTTAATTCAAATCCGGTTTCGCTGTGACGAAAAAGAATTTTGGCTGGATTCACAGTCCATCCGTCAACTGTATGGCAGTCTTGGCAATCGCGTTTAAAATTTTTCCCGTGCGGAGATTGCCCGTTGCATACAGAAAGTGATAATAAAATTAAAATTACTAATGACAGAGAGCGCATTTTACCTCACCAAATTTGTACTTGATGTATTTTCCTTTCTCATCAACTACTTGTTTGTGGCATTTGTAACAATCTACTTTAGAATGCGCTCCGCTTAATGGGAATAAGGTGTTGTTATGATCAAAGAGTTCCGGCTTCCAATTATTAAATTGGTGACAACTCTGACATAAAACAATACCATTTTTTGTGAACTGTCCGGCATGTATATCCTTATGACATTCAACGCATTCTGATTTTTTTACAAAAGAAATACTGCCAACACTTTTGTTACTCGTGTGGCATTTAGTGCAATTTTGTTTTTGGTGAACACCGAGTAAAGCAAAATTTGTTTTACTGTGGTCAAAATTTACTTCATTCCATCTTTCTGTTGTGTGACATGCCGTACAACTTTTTTCTCCGGTATATTTAACCGGAACCGAACCGCCATGAACATCTTTGTGGCAATCAACGCAATTTCTTTTCTCAATTTTGAAATTCCATTTTTCGTTTTTCTTGTGACAACTTTGGCATGGAATAGCAAGATGAGCACCGCTCAGAATAAAATTTATTTTTGAGTGACGCTCGATTGTATAAGATGTAAAATTAAATCCATCAAGTGAATGACATGAATTGCAGTCAGTTTGAGAGCCATTCTTAGTGAACTCTCCTTTGTGATAATCTGAATGGCAGCTAATACATTTTTCAAATTTTGGTCTGGTGTTTAAACCGTTTTTATGGCATGCTTTACAATCAACTGAAGAATGTTTCCCCACCAAAGGATAATTTGTTTTTCCATGATCGAAACTTCCCAAATTCTTAATTACATGAAATGATTCTGTAACATGACAGGTCGCGCACTTATCGCCAAACTTGCCTTTGTGAAAATCCTTGTGGCAAGAAGCGCATGAAGAAAATTCGATTCCATTGAACCGCTGGATTTTTTTCCCATTCTTTGTTTCGATTGAATGGCATTTGATACACTCAACTTTTTGATGCGCGCCTGTTAAATCATACTTTGTAGAACTATGATTAAATTTTGGTGCCGGGCGGAAAGCATCTGTTCCATGACAATTCTGACAGCTATTTCCCAAACTTCCTTGATGATAATCTTGGTGGCAAGAGTTACATGAAGTCTTTAATCCTAAAAATGTTCCTTTGTGTTTCTTGTATTTCGCGTCCGTCATAAAATCCGGCTTATGACAATCGAAACAATCTATTTTACCATGCTTACCTGTTAGCAGAAACGATGTTTTAGAATGATCAAATGTTTTGGTATTAATATTAACAATTCTGAAATTTCTTCCGTGATGCTCACTATGGCATAGAACACAATTTTTATTTCTTACGTCAGAGCTTGAATGGAATCCTTTATTTTCTTTTTGAAGCTGGGCTATTTCTGAGTGGCAAGTCAGGCATTCATTATTGCGCACCTGACTTCCAATGTTATGGCATTTTGTGCAGTTGCTCATTCCCTCTAAATGAGAATGAAGAGCAGACAAATCTCCGGGAGAAATCTGTCCCAATAACCTTGAGCACAGAGTTACCAAGAATAATATTATAAATGTTAGTCTTGATGTTTTAATACCGCCTCTCCGTATTTTTTAGTTATTCTGATTCCGGCTTTAGTTAAAAACTCATTAGGAAGTTCGCCGCCAGCCAGAATGAATACTAAATCATTTTTGATTTCTTTTTCTAAAGTAATACCATCTTTTTCAAACATTATTTTAACTGCTTTCTCGGATATAGCCGTTACGTTGGATTTAAATACGATATCAATTTTTCTTTCATCAGCAGCATTTTTAATATTCTCAAAATTCTTCGGTTTAAGTCTAGAAAATGAATCACCTCTATACGAAATTGTAATGTTATTATTCCCTTCCAACAATGCAAGTGCGGCTTCGATTGCAGAATCTCCACCGCCAGCAACTAAAACATTTTGATTGCTTATCAATTCCGGCTCAATAAGTCTGTAAGATACTTTTTCCAATCCTTCCCCTTCAACACCCAACTTTCTTGGAGTTCCGCGGCGTCCAATTGTCAGTAAGACTGCGTTTGCTGTAACTGTTTTTTTATTCGTTTGAACAACAAAATGATCTTCATGCTTTTCTATAGATAGAACCCTTTCATTCTCTTGAATTGAAATTTTATTCTTCATCAATACATCATTCCAAAGAGTTAACAATTCCATCTTTGTCATCTCGGTGTACTTCACTTTACCATATAAAGGAAGATGCATCGGTGCAGTCATAATTATTTTCTTTCTTGGGAATGAATAGACTGTCCCTCCCAGACTATCCTGTTCGAGTGTAATTGATCTTAGTTCTTTTTCTTTAGCCGTCAGAGATGCCGAAATTCCAGCCGGACCGGCGCCTACAATTACAATATCATATTCAGATTTAGGAGAAGCTGATAAATTTTTAGCAATATTATCAATTGCCTGCTTGCCTTGTGTTACGGCATTTTTAATTAGGCCCATTCCGCCAAGTTCTCCGGCGATAAAAATGCCTTTCACATTCGTTTCGAATTCATGGCTTACATGAGGAAGATCAACACCTCTCTTTTCAGTTCCGATAACAAGTGAAATAGCGCCAAGCGGACATGAGTGGAAGCATGCGCCATGTCCAACGCATCTGGAAGCGTTAATAGTCGCGGCTTTTCCATCAACCAATCCTAAAATATCTTTTTCCGGACAAGCAGCAACGCATGCAGCACTGCCAATACATACATCCAAATTGACGACCGGATGAAGAGACACCGGTTCGTGAAAGCCAAGTTGTTTGGCTCTCTCAATCTTTTCTTTAACAGTCTTAGATTGTTTATTACTTTTTCTTAGCTGCATGTAGATCAGTAGAACAATCAATAATACAACTACAGTGTAAGTAATAATATTTTCTATCAATACTTCCATCAAAAAATTCCTGTTAAAATATCCAGCGGTAACCGAATGCTACTGTAATTCCGACGTGAAGAATCATAATCAGAAGCATTACAATTGCAAACGGGAGATGGATTATATGCCAAAAACGGAACATCTCTTGCACAGAGTTAAGCAAACTAATTTTACGTGAAAGAATTAATTTTGATTTACTGACTGCAACTATTTGATTAATAGATTTTTCCGATATCTTTTCGCTTCTCAAATGGGTCTTCAATTCATTTAGGATCTTCTTATTTGCCATGTGATCTTTGATTGTGAGAGGAATAATTGAGAATAGATTTGGGGACTTATAAACTTTTAACGATGCAAAGTATTCCAACTTTGTCAATAAAGAATTATCCATGTTGAATTCGTTTTTCAATTTTTCGCCAAAAGAATGGTTCAACATTTTCAGTTCTTCCATAGAATATTCATTTCCTCTTATTGAACGGGGAATCTGAACATATATAAATCTTCCAATTACACCGCTAATAACAACAGCAACCATACTCCAAAAACTTAACGCTACAATTCCGCCAAACTTAAATGCGGTATGAAATAAAACCAGAACCGGACCCAAACTACATAAAAATATATGTAACTCAAGCCAATTTTTTATCGCCCCTACTCTTGCAAATGATTTCAGTCTCTTTCTAAGCATGTATAAAACTACGCCAACTAACATCATGAGCGAACCAATGATTCCCAAGCCATGACCAATAATTCCGCTTGGTTTTAAAATAGCGTGTGAAGGATGAAAGAATCTTTCCTCGTAGGGTGTGAGGTAATAACTATATCCGGCATATCCTAAATATACAAATGCCGCTATTCCGATAAGTAAATAAAACCAATGTTGTAGTTTAGTCATTATAGCCGTAAGAAATATTTATTAAAAAAAATTTACAAAAAAATATTTTATAATTATTTGATGTGAATCACTTGATAAATTTAATTGTGAATATTAGCTGTTCATGGAGGGTTACTTTGCTTATAACTAATTTAGACTAAAGAGCCGGACTAATTGATAATCCGGCTCTATAATTTTTTAGTCTTTATGAGATAAAACATTATCAATCACTGCTGCCAAATCCTCAAGATGATATTTTGTAGTCTGGTCTTTAGTCCTAGCTACTGAACTTGTGATCTTCTTTTTCAATTGCACCAACTTACCGCGCGCAATTGGGACCAGATCGGTAAACTCCGGCTTTGGTGCAATGTTAGCGCGAGGTGCCCGAGCTGGAATATTTGCAGGTGCCGCTTCCGGTTTTTCTGGATTTATTTTCTTTCCAAGTTCATCAATAAAAATTCTTTGGAATTTTCTTCTATAAGGATCAACAATAATATTTTTTTGGTCCAGTTCACTGAATAATCCGTCTGTAAGATCCGTCATCATTTCATTAACCGTATAAGTTTTTTCGCCTGCATTAAGCTTGGATTCAGTATCAACCATTCTCTGAATCTTGGTGTTATCTAACAAACCTTTTATTAAAGCAGTGCTGGTGTTAATTATCTGGTCAACATTTCCCGATGGTTCAATTAGATCAAGGACTTCTCTTTTCAAAATTTTGTGTGGAGTGGCAAATCCTTCTTCTTGAAGAAGTTTCATTGCTTCTTTCTGTCTATCGTAAGCTACAGGAGAGAAAACTACTCCAGCCGAACCAATATGTTTATCTTTTTTGACAACACCGCCAATTATCATTGCAACATGCCCCAATTCTCTTGCGCGCTGTTCAAGCACTCTGTCATATGTAAGATTCAATAAACTGTAATCATCGCCAACTTTTGCTGTTGAAGCGGGTATTATGAAATCCATTATTCTATAAATGTTTTTGAGACCAAGTTTAGTTGCCGCAATACCGTCGCTTCCCATATCTTCCGTTTGAGATGACGGATCGTAATTCGAGAATTGACTGAACTCTAAATATGGATTTGTATCCTGCCTCTTTGCTATGGCATCTAGAAATGGTTTTTCTTCATCAGAAGTTTTTGCTTGAGGGAACGGTTTGTATCCCCATTCCACAGCAAATTTATCATACACGCTTATTTTGGGAATCAAACTTACGTTATCACCCGGCTGAGCAACATAATTGAATCTTCCGTAATCCATAATGGAAGCTTCGTTACCGTATTTATCAGTAAATGATTTACTTCTTAAACTATCAACCGGAAATACTGAACTTGCCCTGCCGTTATGCTGGAATCCTAAGGAGTGTCCAACTTCATGCGCAACAACATAACGAAGAATTTCTCCCATCAAATCGTCTGGCAAAGGAAGTTTCTGAGCGCGTACATCTAAAGGAGAAACTTGAGAAAAATACCATGTGGTAATAAGATTCATTACATTATGATAAATTTTAATATCGGCATCGAGAATCTCACCCGTTCTTGGATCGTGAACATGCGGACCAAAAGCATTTTCTATAGTGCTTGGCAGCCAGCTTACAGATGAAACTGTAGCGTCTTCTGTGTTCCAATTAGGGTCTTCTTCAATTGTTGGAGGATATTTTCCAACAATTGCGTTTTTATATCCGGCAAGTTCAAAAGCTTCTTTCCAGTCTTCAATACCCTGTTTAACATACGATTTCCATTTTTCGGGAACGCTTCTATCAACATAAAATGTAATTGGCTTTATAACTTCGGAAACTTCCGCATTAGGATCTTTCTTCTCAAGTCTCCATTTTGTTATATACGTTCTAATTTCAGCACGATGAGAATCGTATCCGTAATCTTCTTGGCTAATTGAAAAATAGCCGACACGGGAATCTGCCAGTCTCGGTAACATCGGATTAGCCGGGAGATGTACCATACTATAGTGCATCATTACAGAAACTGTTCCGAGTTCAGCGTCATCAGGAACTTCATCAACATCGAACGTTAACACAACATCTGCTTCAACGTTTTCAGGGTAAGGTGTAATCTTTTCAATAAAGGTGCGCTTGGGATCTAATCTTTTTGCTTTGAAATTTTTCTTTGGTACAAATTCAATTTTTTCTGCGGTTAAGAATTCGGTTACATCTATTACAGCCGAACTATCTTTTCCGAAAGCTGCAATATCAAAAGCCATGAGAATCGGCGGGAATGTGGATGAATTAACAGCATTGTATACTGCTTTCTGTTCATCGGCAACTATAGCATATTGTATCTGCCGTAAAAGAATTTGGTCATTTCTTTTTTCCCATTTAACAACCTGATTATTATAAGATATACCACCATACCCAAGTTTGGATTGAGTTTTCTTTATTTGGGAAACCCATAAAAACAATCTGCCCAATTCTTTCTGAGGAATTTCATAATACCATTTATTTTCTACATGATGAATTGTGAAAACGCCGGCGTTTGATTTAGCTTCTTTAGTAATTACTTCTTGATATGATTTGATTTTGGTTTTTTTAACTTCCGGTTTTTCTTTCTGCTCTTGACCATAAAGATTCATAGTAAGAATAGGTATGGCGAAAAAAGCTAGTAAGGACAATCTTAGAACGGATTGGCAGAATCGTTTCATTGACTTCCTCCATAATTATTAGAGCTATTATTTATTTGTTTAAGAAGATCAATTCAAAAAAGATTAATATACCGAGAGTTGATAACGTACATCTCTTTCATTTTCTAGCCAGCCAAACTTCCGGATTTTGGTAATTACGTTCATTCCAAATTTCAAAGTGAAGAATATTTCCTTCGAGACTTTCGTTAACCATTCCTATAGCTGTTCCGCTTTTTACTTTATCCCCTTCTTTAACTGAAATATTTGAGATATGTCCGTAAACAGTTCTGAAATCATCGCGGTGAGTAATAATTAAGATGCTGCCATAGCCGGGTAGCCAATCAATTGCAGAGACAATCCCTTCAGCAACCGAAAGCACTTTTTCGTCACCTTTAACAGCAATATCAATTCCATAATTTAATGTAACAGTTTTAAGACGTTCATTTTTATTTTCTCCAAAAGTGCGCACTATCTTTCCTTCACGAATTGGCCAGCCGAGTTTACCGCGCAATTCAGCAAAATTTTCAAATCCGCTGTAATCAAACATCTGAATATTTTTTTTATACGCTAAGCTTTTTTTATCAGTAGCTTTTTGCTCGTGCATCTTTGCCCTTCGCTCGCGGTCAACTTCAATCAGTTTGGCAATCAAATTTTTGATAGTAATTTCCGCCATCCTTTTAGATGCGATCTCTTGTGTAATAATTTTTTGGTCTTTCTTCAAAACTGAAAGTAATTCTTTTTTCTCGGATTCTTTTTGGCGTAGATTTTCTTGCTCATCCATTTTTTGTTTTGCCAGACTTTCCTTTTCTCTCCTTTCGCCTTCCAAATCATTTTTAAGTCCGCTTAGCTCTATTTTACTTGAATCGAGCTGGTCTAAGATTGTTTTGTTCTGGTTGGAAATATATCTCAGATACCTATAACGGTTAATTGCCTGGTTAAAAGAATCGGAATCAAAAATAAAACGCCATATTGAAAGTCCCCGGTTTTTATAAAGCCAGACTATATAACGCGCATATTTTTCTTTCAGTTCATCGGTATGGCTTTCTACTTTAGTGATCTCATCCTCAATCTGCTGAATTGCTTCCTCTTTTTGTTTTTCTTCCGTAAGCAGATTATTTACCAACTTATTCAGCAAAAGATTCTGCTGATTAATATTCTCAAGGGCTTTTAGAGATTCTCTCTCTTTCTTGCTTTTAGATTGGAGTTCTTTTTCGAGTGCGGAAATTTCTTTCTTAACTTTATTAAGCTCTTGATTTTTCAATCGGATTGTATCTTTGGTCTGCCCTTGAAGAATAGAAGCAGCGACAATTAGACTGATAAAAAAATATTTACCACTCAATGATTTTTGCATCGCTTGGCAGTTCTATTTTTAGATTCCCGATTTCATTATTGATCTCAATATTGCGGTATTCAATTTTAATTTTTTGATTGTTTGCAATGTCGTTGAAATTAATTTCACTTGGAATTGGGATTTCGTCATATTTTCTGAAGTTGGAAAATTTTGTATCGAGTAAATTTTTACCTTTCAAATTATTTTGGAAAAACTGTCTGATCTCAAATTCATCGTTCTGGATTAAGTATGAGTTCGTCTTATCGTTCAATGAATCCGCATAAGTGAGTTTTAATAAATCGTCTTGAGATTCGGATGAATTTGGTTCACGCTGCAACTTATCGGTTAAATTAATGGAACCGGTTGCCAGATCAATTAAATCATCAAACAAAATATTTACTTTAAGAATTTCTTTCATCACACCGGGTTTTTGCTTTCCTTTATAAACAGTGTTGTTGATTGCATCATAGAACAAAAAATCTTTTTGTGTTAAAAGAGCGGAAGCAAGATCAATTCCAAATGGACCAAAGAAAGAGACTTTGATAGAGTCCGGTTTTTTAATCTCAACTTGGAAATTGCTTTTTGTATCAAGCTCATTGGTTTTTATGCTTATAGTTCCGGTTCCGGAAAAGTTTTTTATTTTTCTTCTGTTGGCTTCAAGACGTTTTATTAATCTGTCCGGTGAAATGGTTCTCTCCTGCATAACTGGTTTTGAAGGCGCACATCCTTCAACATACAAAAGTGAACAAACACTCAAAACAAAAAGAGCAATACTTTTATTTCTCACAATTCTCCTTTTTCAATTTTTTTCTTTATTTCGCTTTTAGTTGAATCAATTTCAAAAGCTTGTTTCCATAATTCTAATGCTTTTACTTTGCTTCCGAGTTTAAAATAAACATCACCAAGATGATCAATCAATGTTGCATTCTTCTCTTCAATCTTTGTCGCTTCTTCAATTTTGATTTTCGCCTTTTTATATTCTCCAAGCCGGAAATAGATCCAGCCGATAGTATCAAGATATGATGAGTTCTTCGGTTCTTTCTCGATTGCCTTTTTTGCCATGGACAATGCTTGATTAAGATTAATGCCCCTATCCGCAAGCGAATAAGCATAATTATTAAGCATAAGAACGTTGGAAGAATCTATCTTAATCGCTCTTGCATAAAGTGAGTCAGAAACACCATAGTCTTTTCTTGATTCATGAATCATAGCTATAACGCTTATGACTTGTAAATTTTCCGGTTCAATGGACAAAGCTTTGTTAAGACGTACTAACGCTTCATCATCATCTTTTAGTTGGTTCAAAGTATATCCGAGAGCCGAAAGAGCCGTTACATCATCCGGATTAATGTTAAGCGCTTTCTGCAGAGCTTCTTTTGCTTTCTGATGATCGTTATCTGCAGAAAGTGAAAGACCATAAATTAAATTGATTGGAAAATCGTTTGGAAATTTTTCCGAAGCTTTACTCATATACTGTATAGCTTCTTTATATTTTTTTGTATCGAATAGAAGTCCTCCAAGGCGTACCCAAACTTGCGAATTCCACTCTGCAAGATTAACCGCTTTCTTAAGATACTCAACAGCAGAAGAATCATTCCGTTCCCTAATTTCGATCTCGCCTAGATATGCGCTAACTTGCCAATCAGATGTGTCGCGGTTAATTGTTTGAAAAATTTCTTTAGCATAATCATAGTTAACCGAATCCTTTTCTGCTTGAAGATAAAATGACGTGCCAATTTTAAGCTTAGCATCAAAATTTACTTCGGGACTCTTCACTAATTTCATAAATTCAGCTGCTGCATCTTTCCAAAGACCTTTTTGAATAAATATATTTCCCTTCATCTCAATCAAATTAAGATCATCCGGAAAACTGGTCTGTGCTTCTTCAATAAGAGCTTCTGCTTTACCATAATTTTTCATCTTGATATAAGACTCGATCAAGAGTTTTTTCAAATGAAGCTCTGATGGATTCATTTTAATCAGTTCTTCAACCGTTTTAATAGTCTCGTCAATATTTCCCATTCTTTCATTTATATCGGCAATTCTAATTAGAGCATTCCAATCAGGACCAATTAAATCAATTATTTTTTTGTAATAAGAAAGCGCAACACTCGGCTGCCTTGGTTCGCTTATCTGTGCAAGATTATAATATGCAGTAACATTTGCCGTATCGAGTCTAATTATTTTTTGATAAACAGCAGCAGCTGAATCCTCCAGATGAGAAGCCGAATAAATCGAAGCGTGAAGCGTCAAATA
Organism: Bacteroidota bacterium; assembly: GCA_021812745.1. Next base: position 14,260 of record JAKAMS010000019.1, read on the forward strand.
TTCTACGTTGCTGGAATCTTTCTTGACAGCATTTCTTGAATATTGAAGAGCCGAAGATAATTTATTCAAACGGAAATAATTTTTTGCAATAGCGTAATAAATTCCCGGCTGAGGATCATATTTTAATGCTTCTATATATTGTGTAACGGCTTCGTTAAACTGTCCTTTCATTTCGAAAATTGAACCGTCAATAAAGATAGACTGAGCTTCTTTCTCATTGACTTGAGGCGTTGATTCTTTAGAAGAAATTTCTTTTATCACTTCAGAAGAACATGAAGAGAGCAAAAGCGCAACCGCTATTATTACAAATTTTATATTCATAACATCCGTTAATTTGACACAAAAAATAGTTTTTAGTGCTTTGATTAACAAGGGCAAAGATTGATGCGTCTTCATCATTTAATTATCTTTGTAAAAAATTTCAGCGGCGGTGATGCAGATTTTCGATATGGCAATAGCTTACAAATGGAAGTACGACAAAGAATTTGTTGATTTGATCGAACGGAATTTTCAAAAGGCGGGACTTCGCACATTTGTCATAAATAAATTCAACGTTAATGAAGTGATTCGTTCCATTAAAGGGAAAAAGATTCATTTCAAATTATACCTTGACCGTGCTTCGGACGAAGACCCGGCATTTTTGCCGATTGCAAAATTTCTAGCCCGGAAGAAGAGCTATATTATAAATCCTCACAATAAAACGAAGAAATCTGTTGATAAATTTTTAATGCACAAGAAACTTGAGAAAAGACATTTCCGCCTTCCAAAAACTTTTCTTCTTCCCTCTTTCAAACTTCGTAAAAATATTCTTCTTGATGATAGGCATTTAACTGAACTTGGAATTCCTTTTATAATCAAACCTTCGTTAATGTCCGGAGGCGGCGAAGGTGTAATCAAAAACGCAATGTCTCTTAGTCAAATCCTTGAAGAAAGAAGAAAAAATCATCTTGAGAAATATTTAATTCAGGAAAAAATTTATCCGGGAAAAATTCAAGGAAGGCGCGCCTGGTTTAGAGTGATCTGGGCTTTCGATCAAGTTATTCCAACTTGGTGGGATGACCACACACATATCTATCACCCTGTTTCGAAAAATGAAGTTGCAAAGTATAATTTATTGCCGCTATACAAAATCACCAAACGCTTAGCAAGAATAACACAGCTCGATTATTTTTCCACGGAAATTGCTCTTACAAAAGACCACAAATTTGTTCTGATTGATTACGTTAATGATCAATGCGACATGCGGCTGAAATCA
>JAKAMS010000356.1 GCA_021812745.1 Bacteroidota bacterium
TACTTTTATCGGTTTTAATCTTTTTTGCATGGCTTTTCTCTCAGATTTCTTTTTTCACCTATCCGGTGATTTTTTGAATCTCAAAATAACCATGCCTTTCTTTATTTCCTGATACTATTTTATTCTTTTATCTCGGATTTAAGACACAAATCAAAGTTACCTTGAAAATGCATTTTATTTTTCTCAAATTGTCGATGCAAAATTTCACAAAGAAGTAAATAAGCATAAATGAAAATAAATTATTTTTTCTCGTACGAAAATTTCTGCTATCCAAAGCTCAATGGGCTTTTATTGCGCCCTTGTCCAGATCACTAATCTTCCTTAAATTTTTTCTCTAAATTAGTTCGTAATTAACAGGAGTAATCTATGTGTGGAATTGTTGGATATATAGGAGATAAAAATTGTGTTCCAATTTTAATCGAAGGATTAAAAAGATTGGAATACCGCGGATATGACTCTGCCGGAATTGGAATTATAAATGGCAAGGAATGTAAAGTTGTAAAAACTAAGGGAAAAGTTTCTGAACTTGAAAAACTTGTCTATAAAGATCATCTTGAATCAAATTTGGGTATTGGACACACTCGATGGGCAACACACGGCGAACCGAGTACTATAAATGCACATCCACATCTTAACAAAGAGAAAACACTCTTTCTTATTCACAATGGAATTATTGAGAATTATCTCTCATTGAAAAACGGTTTAGAAAAAGAGGGTTATCAATTTCTTAGTGAGACCGATACTGAAGTTCTTGCGCATTTAATTGACCACTATTTAAAACTGAAACACTCACTCTTTCAGGCAGTTCGTTATGCTCTGAATGAAGTAGAAGGCACATACGGCATTTGTGTTATTTATAAAGAAGAGAAAGATAAAATCATTGCCGCACGTAAAGGATCTCCTCTTGTTCTAGGTATTGGTAATAACGAAAACTTTGTGGCTTCAGATGTTAATGCTCTAATTGCTCATACCAAACAAGTCGTTTATTTAGAAGATGGAGAAATCGCAGAAATTTATAAAGATCATTTCAATACCAAAACAATCTCTGATGAGACAATCATCAAAGAGATTTTCCAGGTTGATATGGGTATTGATGAGATTACTAAAGGCGGCTATCCTCATTTTATGTTGAAAGAAATCATGGATCAGCCTGACTCGATTTATAATTCGTTAAGAGGCAGACTTGTTTACGAAGAAGGAATCTCAAAACTTGGCGGACTTCAAGGTTTTGAAGAGCGAATGATCAACTCTAAACGAATCATCATTACTGCTTGCGGAACATCATGGCATGCCGGGTTAGTGGGCGAATATATGCTGGAACAATATGCCGGAATTCCGGTTGAGGTGGAATATGCTTCAGAGTTCCGCTATAGACATCCGATAATTACTAAAGATGATACCGTTATTTTTATTTCTCAAAGCGGCGAAACAGCCGATACGCTGGCAGCTATGAAAGAAGCTAAAAAGAAAGGCGCTCTTTGCATTGGTATTTGCAACGTTGTAGGAAGTTCAATTGCTCGTGAAAGCGACGCCGGAGTTTATATCCACGCAGGACCGGAAATTGGAGTAGCCTCAACAAAAGCATTTACGTCTCAAATTTCTGTGCTAGCATTAATTACATTGCTTCTTGCTCGTAGAAGAAATTTAAGTCTTCCTGAAGGGCAAGAGATTATCACTCAAATGAAAAAGTTAACTGATAAAATTGGAATAATTCTTAAACAGAATGACTATATCAAAGAAATAGCTGAGAAATACGCGGACTCGAAAAATTTCTTATATCTAGGAAGAGGATATAACTTTCCGGTTGCTCTTGAAGGTGCTCTGAAGTTAAAAGAAATTTCTTATATACATGCGGAAGGTTACCCGGCTGCAGAAATGAAACACGGTCCGATTGCTTTGATTGATAATGATATGCCTGTTGTTTTCATTGCTACAAAAGATTCTGTCTACGATAAAGTGGTAAGCAATATTCAAGAAGTAAGAGCAAGAAAAGGAAGAATCCTTGCAATTGTAAATGAAGGTGATGTTCAGATAGAAAATATGGTTGACCATGTGATAAAAGTCCCTAAGACACACAATATGTTAACACCAATTTTAACAGTAATACCGTTGCAATTAATTGCGTATCACATAGCAGTTAAGAAAGGACTAAATGTTGATCAACCGCGTAATTTGGCAAAAAGTGTCACAGTTGAATAAACCATAAAAGAGGTAAAATATGTCACGTAGAAACGTCCTTATCATGGGTGCAGCAGGACGGGATTTTCATAACTTCAATGTATTCTTTAGAGATAACGAGAATTACAATGTTGTTGCCTTTACTGCTACTCAAATTCCAAACATCTTTGGCAGAAGCTATCCCGCAGAACTTGCAGGAAAATTATATCCTGATGGAATTAAGATTTATGAAGAGTCGGAACTTGTTAATCTGATCCGCAAATTAAAAGTGGATGAAGTTGTGTTTGCTTATTCCGATATAACTTTCAATTATGTTATGTCAAAAGCGTCAATAGTGAATGCAGCCGGAGCTTCATTCCGCTTAATGGGTGCCTCTGAAACTATGATTAAAAGCACCAAGCCTGTTGTAGCAGTTCTTGCTGTTAGAACCGGTTGTGGAAAATCTCAAACATCAAGAAGAATTGTGAAACTTCTTCAAGATGCAGGTAAAAAAGTTGTTGCCATACGCCATCCTATGCCTTATGGTGATTTAGTAAAACAAAAAGTTCAGCGTTTTGCGACTATTGATGATTTGAAAAAGCATGAATGTACAATTGAAGAGATTGAAGAATATGAACCGCATATAGCTAGGGGCGGAGTTATTTATGCCGGCGTGGACTATGAAGCTATCTTACGCGAAGCCGAAAAAGAAGCAGATGTAATTTTATGGGATGGCGGTAACAATGATATGTCATTCTATAATGCAGATGTAACGTTCACCGTTGTAGATCCGCATAGACCCGGACATGAAATGAATTACTATCCTGGCAACACTTCTTTGCGTATGGCTGATGCGGTCATTATCAATAAAATGGATTCCGCTACTAAAGAAGGAATTGAAACGGTAAGAAAGAATATTAAAGAAGTTAATCCAAATGCTATTGTTATTGATGCTGATTCTCCTTTAACAGTTGATAATCCTGATCTGATTAAAGGTAAACGTGTTCTTGTTGTTGAAGATGGACCAACATTAACTCACGGTGAAATGAAATACGGCGCAGGTACTGTTGCAGCTGAAAGACTAAAAGCGAAAGAAATTGTTGATCCGAGACCGTTCACTGTAAATTCAATATCAGACACTTTCAAAAAATATCCGAACATTGGCGTTCTGCTTCCTGCAATGGGTTACGGCGAAGAACAAATTAAAGATCTTGAAGAAACAATCAATAAAACTGATTGCGATTCCGTAGTAATAGGAACTCCTATTGATCTAGGCAGAATTT
>JAKAMS010000357.1 GCA_021812745.1 Bacteroidota bacterium
TTAAAACTTACTGAAGTATCAACTCAATCAATTCTTCAGCAAGTTGGAACATTTACCGGAAGTCTTTTGAAATAAAATTTTATGAATAACCTCCGTTTCTTCAATTGAAAAGAGAACGGGGCAAATTAAAAATGACTTAAATATGCCACAAAACAATTACGAATATTTTTTATTGATGCCTCAATTAATAATTGCAGTTGGAATTGTTCTCTCTGTTTTAGTTGAGCTAACGACAAAGAAAAGCGAACAAATTCTTCCGTGGCTTTCAATTGCACTTTTTGTAGCTGCGGCTTTCGATTCCATTTTCAATATTAACCAGAACTTTGTTTTGTTCGGCGGAATGGTTGAAGTCGGCGGTAAACCTGCAATCTTCAATTTCATTTTTAACATTGGAGCGGCTCTTGTTGTTCTTTCTTCAATAGATTATTTGAAAAAGTACGGTGCATATTACGGTGAGTATTATATTTTGGTCCAATCATCAGTACTCGGCATGATGGTAATGTCCGGCGCAAAAGATATACTAATGATCTTCATGGGTTTAGAATTAATGTCAATCTGTTTTTACGTTCTTGCCGGAATCAACCGCAAGAAACTTTCGGCAAATGAAGCTTCGATGAAATATTTTTTACTCGGCGCATTTGCGACCGGATTTATTGTTTACGGCATTGCATTAATTTACGGCGCAACCGGAACGACAAGCATTCAAAACTTGGTAGAAAATTTTGCGACCTACTCATCAAATATAATTTTTATACTAGGTTTTGTTTTCTTCTTGGTCGGATTCAGTTTCAAAATCGCCGCGGTTCCGTTCCACATGTGGGTGCCGGATGTTTATCAAGGTTCCGCAACATCGGTTACATCTTTGATGTCCACAACAGGAAAAACCGCCGCCTTCAGTGTTTTAATAATTATGCTTTCGGCAGTATTTTCAGGTGCGTCAAATGTTTTTCGTCCTTACTTCGCAACTATCTCTGCGCTTTCAATGTTGTTCGGTAGTATTGTTGCCATTTCTCAGACTAATCTAAAAAGAATGCTTGCTTACTCTTCAATTGCTCATGCAGGTTACATGGCTATTGGTCTTGCAGCCGGAAATATATTTAGTGTTGCCGGAATAATATTTTATTTAGCCGCATATGTGTTTATGAATATTGGTGCTTTCACAATTATTTCAATTGTGGAAGGCGAGAACGATTCTAAAATTGATTTAAATTCTTTTGCCGGATTGAATGCTAAGAGTCCAATACTAGCCGCGTTAATGGCGTTGTTTATGTTTGCGCTTGCCGGTATTCCGCCGTTAGCAGGTTTCTTTGGTAAATACTATGTCTTTATCTCTGCAATTCAAAGTCACTTAACTTGGTTAGCAATTCTCGGTGTGTTATCTAGTGTTATAAGTGTTTACTTCTACATTCGTGTTGTAGTCTTTATGTATTTCAAAGAATCAGTTGAAGATTTCAAAATTCAAATCTCACAGTACAGCTTGACTGCAGTTATCATTACAGCATTGTTAGTTCTTGTTTTTGGTATTCTACCAGATACATTGATGAATGTTATAACTTCGGTGCTTCGTTAAAAGCTAAAAATAGAACGCGGATTTTTATGATTTGCCATCTCTATTTTAGAAGACAATCTAAGTTCAATTCAACTCTTTAATTTATTATATCCTTTTTCACCAAACGGTTGAAGTTTTTCAATCCACAATTCTTCGAGAGTTGCTAAATCGCTAGTGAAGTCGTATGCAAGATCTTCCTTTGGTTCTAGATAATCTAACACTTCAAAAACAAAATTATCTTCTCCAAACTGTGTATAATCAGTTTGCAATTGCCGATTAATATGTAGCCCGGCACTTAATTGGAATCTGAAACTGTTCGATTTCCCGTTTAGATTTTTACTGCTGCCGATGAATATTTTTCCATTAACCAAATTTCTTATTTGATAAACGCCCATTGGCGGAAGTGTTTGTTTGTATTGTTTTTTTAATTCTTTTTTGTCAATCATTATATCACCGTTAGTAAAATCAATTTATTTTGGGTAACAATTTATCAATTTTGGAATAATTAACGATCATAAAATTATGGCTGGTTGAGACCCTCTTCCAACTAATATTTATCACATTTCTTTCTTATTTTGCTAATAGAAATTTGTAAAGAGAAAAATATGATACCACTCTATACTTCACAGCAAGTTCGAGAGGCGGATAACTTTGCAACCAATACTCTCGGCATACCAAGCATTGTATTGATGGAAAATGCGGCTAGAAGTCTTTATGCAGAGATAATATTTAATGCATCCAGCTCATTAGATAATAAAAACATTGGGATAGTGTGCGGGAAAGGGAACAATGGCGGAGATGGATTTGCGCTCGCGCGCCATTTTATTATTAACGACTACTTTGTAAAGATCATATCTCTTGGAGCAGAAGAAGAGTTAAAAGGGGATGCCCTCACAAATTTTAGAATAACTAAAAATTTGATTGCGGAATACCCGTCCTCAAAAATTTCTGTTTACGAGAGCACCAAAGATTTGTCTTTATTTGAGGATTGTTCTTTAATAATTGATGCGATGCTTGGAACCGGAAGCCGCGGAGATTTAGCTGAACCATATAAAGAAATTGCTGAACGGCTTAATCAGTTGAACGGATACAAAGTTGCCGTTGATCTTCCAACCGGATTGGATCTTGAGAACGCCGGAGGAGAAATTATTTTTAGTGCAGATTTAACCGTAACGCTTTCTGAATTTAAGACGGGATTGTTTTACGGTAAAGGTTACGTAAACTGCGGAACAATCTGCAAAGGAACTATTGGTATTGGCAATGAATATTACGACAAACAAATTATCACTGATTATTTGATTGAACCGGAAGATGCTTATTATGGATTGCCTGCTAAAACATTGGACCAGCATAAATATTCTGCCGGAAAAGTTTTTGTCATTGCGGGAAGCGGAAAACTGCCGGGAGCTTCGTTTATGGCTGCAAATGCCGTTCTAAGAAGTGGTGCAGGTGCTTCTGTGCTCGCATTCCCTAAATCAATTAAGTCGCTTGCTCAGCAGAAACTTAACAGTGCCACTTTGATCGCGTATGAAGATGAAGCAAAAGAATATTTATCGGATGCTAATATTAAAGAACTCGAAGAAAAAATTAATTGGGCAAATGTAATTGCTATTGGTCCTGGAATTGGAAGAGAAGAAGCAACAAAAAATGCTGTCATTGAAATTCTTAAAACTCATAAATCAAAAAAAATGGTAATTGATGCCGACGCAATTAATGCTATTGGCGGCGAAGAATATAAAAAACTGAATTTGAAAGGGAAAGTTCTTACTCCGCATCATAAAGAATTTGCCGATATGCTTAGAATTGGTTTGGATGATCTGGAAAATAATTCACTGAAATACGGAAAAAGTTTTTCAACGGAAAATAGTTGCTACTTGGTTTTGAAAGG
>JAKAMS010000358.1 GCA_021812745.1 Bacteroidota bacterium
GAAAGTTGCGAACCAAGGTTAAGTACTGAAAAACCAAAATTCCATCTTAATTCTGGGATGGCATAATGTAAACCTAGATCTATAGCCGCTGCTGATGATGAATAACTTTCAATTGAGGAGTAAATGATTTTTACATTTGCGCCGTAGTAAAAATTTTTGTCAAGCTGATTTCCATATCCAACCAGTACTGCAATATCTCCAGCGCCAAAATTACCTAGTTTCATTCCATTTTCATCTGCTCTTGTGAATGAACCGTAGTTGATGTACTGAATGCCGGCGGCAAATCTGCCGATTCCTTCAAATTCTTTTGAGAAAGAGATGCTGGCAGAATTAATATCCATTAAATGTTTTAGAAATGAGAAAGAAACAGGCGTGCCTGTTAGTAAATTTATTCCGGCGGGATTATAAAATATTACATTCGGGTCGTCACCGTTTGCAACATAACTACCAGCAACGGCTGCCGCACGGGGACTTGTATCTAAGCGGAGAAAATCAAATGAAGACTGTGCGGAGATGGTAGTTGATAATAATAAAACAAAAAGTATTGCATGAATGAAATGTTTATGCATAATTCTCTCAATTTGACGAGCGATTTTAAAGATTATTGACTATAAAGGCAAGGTAATACGAAACATCCTAAAGAATGATTCTTTCCGGGAACACTTATGAATTTGTTATTGTTAGAAATATTGAACAAACCGACCTTGACGAAAGGATTCTTTCACCATAAATTTGTTTAGAAATATTAAGGAGTTTTACATGAACAGTTTTAAGACTGTCGTTTTGATGACAGTAATGATGGTATTGTTTATTCTTGTCGGAAATCTTATTGGCGGCGAATCCGGTATGATGCTGGCATTTGTAATTTCATTGGCTATGAATTTTGGCTCGTATTGGTTTTCGGATAAAATTGTTTTAAAAATGTATCGTGCTCAAGAAGTTACACGCGAACAATATCCACAGCTTTACGATTCAGTAGAAAATTTGGCAACTCAGGCTGGTCTGCCCGTTCCCAAAGTTTATATAATGGATAATCCAACACCGAATGCTTTTGCTACGGGACGTAATCCGGAACACAGCGCCGTCGCAGTTACAACCGGTATTATGAATCTTCTTAACAAAGAAGAACTTGAAGGAGTTATTGCCCATGAACTGACACACGTGAAAAATAGAGATATTCTTGTTGGTACAATTGCGGCTACTCTTGTTGGAACAATTACATTTATTGCTCGTATGGCTGGATGGGCGGCAATGTTTAGCGGTGGTAGGAACGAACGCGATAGAGGAAATGTGTTTTCGGATTTAGCTTTGATGATTATTGCGCCAATTGCCGCGTTACTAATCCAGATGGCAATCTCAAGATCGCGCGAATATATGGCGGATGAAGGAAGTGCGCAAATTTCAGGCAAACCATTGGCACTTGCTTCCGCACTAAACAAATTGGAACGTGGTAACGAACTTATTCCAATGACTAATGCTGGCACTTCATCTGCACATATGTTTATTGTTAATCCGTTGAGTGGAAAATCTTTGATGAAACTCTTTTCTACTCACCCGCCGATAGAAGATAGAATTAAACGGCTTCAAGAAATTGAAGCAGGAAGAAGATAAAATTAAATTTGATATAGATTATATGCCGGACTTGATCTGGAATATATTTAATTCGAAGCCCATTTAGTGTGTAATGAGATGTCAAGCCAAGTCAACAATTTTCTAATTGAAATTACTTTGACTAATATCTAATTTGAAATCAGCACTCAACAAAATTCACGTGATTAATTGAAAACAAAATTTTCCATTATTTCCATTTTATTTTTCATTCCGGTTCTATTGCTGAATGCGCAGACAGAAAGCAATCTTGATGTGTTCTATAATTTAATTGAACGCTCGGTAATAAAAGCCGATTCACTTCTTGGCGGAAGACAAACAATAAATTTATCAGTTACAACAGCGCAGCCGCTAGAGATTCTAAAACCAAAAGTCGTTCAGTTATTCAGCGATCGCGGCTATTTGCTTAAAACACTGGTAAGTGAATCTGTTAATCCGGTTAATTATGTAATCACATCTGCGACAGTTAATTATGATAATTCTTTTTCGGATGGATTCTTTGGCGGAGTTGGGCTTGAAAGAAAAATTACTTTGAAAGGATCCATAGTTATTGTGAAACCTGACCAGACTATCAAACCGTTTGAGTTTACGGAAAGTGCAACTGATACCGTTAAACTTGGTGATATTTCAACTATAGAAAATAGGTCAATTCCATTCACCCAGGGGCAAATTCCTTCTGAACCGCTGCTTTCAACTTTTTGGGAACCGATTATTGTTGTTGGAACTCTAATCGGTACAGTTATTTTGCTCTTTACAGTCAGAAGCAAATAACTGTAATTAGCTATTTTACAGCTACCCTATTTTGCTTATTTTTACAACGACTTAAAAAGCGAGGAAACTGTTTTGCACAATCGAAAAATAATTTTTTCTGTTTTGGTTAGTTTAATATTCATTTACGCATGTTCCAGCTCTGTTGATACGAGCAAGTTTAATGCAGAAGATTACTACAATTACGCTTATAAATTATATACTGAAGAAGATTATGAAGAGGCAATCTCAAATTTTCAAAATTTCCTTCTTCAATATTCGGGTAGCGCATATAATGATGACGCTCAATTTTACTTAGGTATGACTTATAACAAGAGGAAGCAGTACCTTCTTGCTGCATATGAATTCAGTAAACTAATAAAAAATATTCCTGCAAGCCCTTTTGTGCCTGAAGCTCAATATATGCTGGCGGAATCGTATTATCAGCTTTCTCCTCCATATCAGCTAGACCAAGCATACACCAAAAAAGCAATCGAAGAATTCCAGGCGTTTATTGATTTCTTCCCGGCAAATCCAAAAGTTGAAGAAGCCGAAAATAAAATAAAAGAACTCACTGAGAAGCTTGCAGAGAAAGATTATATGAGCGGAGTGATTTATCAAAAGATGGGATATGAAAGGGCGGCAATTAAATCTTACGCTATGGTTGCCGAAACATACCATGATACTAAATTTGCACCGCTTGCTCTTTATAATAAAATATTGCTTGAAGTGAAAAAAGAGATGAATAGCGAGGCACTTGCAGATGCCAATTTGTTTTTAAGTCGCTATCCAAATGATTCTAATGCAAAGGAGATAAAAACTATAGAATCAAAGCTGTCGGGCAGTAAATGAACAATCAACGAAGAAAAAAGAAAGTCAGTGAATCAATTGTTACAATGACGGAACTTGTTCTGCCGCATTATACAAATCAACTTGGCAACTTGCTGGGCGGACAGCTGATGCATTGGATTGATATATGTGCGGCGCTAGCAGCGGCTAAACACTCTCAGCGTGTGTGTGTTACTGCTTCGGTTGACAGAATTGATTTTCATCATCCCATAAAACTAGG
>JAKAMS010000359.1 GCA_021812745.1 Bacteroidota bacterium
TTATTTTAATAACAGTTTCATTCGTCATTCTTAAATGTTCCGATTTACGGGCATTTTTTATTTTAGCAGCATTTTTATTCATAATACATTCCGTAGTTCATTCAAGAATTTTTCATTCTGATCCCGCATGCCGACAGAAACTCTGAGACAATTTTTCACTTGATTACTTCTATCGCGAATAATTATTCCCTTCTCTGTTAATTTATGATAAATGTCCGTCGGATTCGCGCATTCAAACAAAATAAAATTGCTGTCAGTAGGAAATACTTTTTTGATCTTCGGAATCAATTTTAATTCTTTTATTAGAAATTCCTTCCCGGAATTAATTTCAGTAACAAATTTATCTTTTTGCGCGAAATTTTTTAGTGCCTCTATCACAATATGTGAAGTCAGTTTATTGATATTATAAGGGAGTTTGATTTTATAAAGTAACTTTATAATTTCCGGTGAAGTTATACAGTAACCGCAGCGCACTCCGGCTAGCCCCCATGCTTTAGAAAAAGTTCTTAGCACAACGATGTTTGGATGCTTCTCAACCATATTAATCATTGAAGGTTTGCTGCTAAATTCGACATAAGCTTCGTCAACAATAATAATTCCGTTAAAATTTATTGCTAAATTTAAAATGCTCTCGGAGTTGATAACATTTCCAGTTGGATTATTAGGCGAACAGATAAAAATTAGTTTTGTGTTCTTGTTAATTGCGGAATAAATTTTATTCAGCCGCGGTTGGAATGACTCATCCAGCATTACCGCAATTGTAGATACATCATTAACATCGCATGCAACTTTATACATTCCGTAAGTCGGTTCAAGAATAACTGCATTATCAATTTTCGGCTCGCAGAATATTCTTACTAGCAGATCAATTATCTCATCAGAGCCAACACCGATAAATAATTTATCTTTAGCAACATCCAGGTAAGAACCGAGTTCATTCCTTAACTGATTATGGAACGGGTCTGGATAACGGTTCAGTTCAAGGTGCCATTCATTTTTGACCACAGAGCCAAAACTGTTTTCATTTGCATCTAGAAGAATTCCGGTTAGGTAATCTCCGCGCGCCGATGTATACGGCTTTAATTTGAGGATATTTTCTCTAACTAACGATTCAATTTTCATTTTCCACTCTTACTTTAATTGAATTTGCGTGTGCGTCAAGTTTTTCAAGTGACGCTAATTTTAAGACAGTAGGAGCAATCTCTTTCAATCCTTTTTTGCTCACTTTCTGAAATGTAATTGTCTTCATAAATGATTCAACAGAAATTCCTCCAAACGTTTTTGCGTAGCCGTATGTTGGAAGGGAATGATTTGTGCCGGAAGCGTAATCGCCGATACTTTCCGCAGAGTACTTGCCCAAAAATACTGAGCCCGCATTTGTAATTTTATTTTTGATTTTTTCGGCACGCTCAATATTTAGAATCAAATGTTCCGGCGCGTATTGATTGCTAAGTTTAATTGCTTCATCTATCGAATCAACGATAAGAATGAATGAATTTTTCAGCGATCCGTTGATATATTCTTCTCTTGACAAATATTTTTTTTGCCGCTTAATTTCATTTTGAACATCACTTGCCAATTTTCTGCTTGTTGTTAACAGAATTACTTGAGAATCCTTTCCATGCTCTGCCTGCGAAAGCAAATCTGAAGCAACGTAAGATGGATTTGCTTTTCCATTTGCAATAATCAATACTTCGCTTGGACCGGCGGGCATATCAATTGCAGACCCTTGTGGATCAATGCTAATTAAAGTTTTTGCGGCAGTTACAAATTGATTTCCCGGACCAAATATTTTATCAGCTTTTTTAATTTTGTTGTCGCCATAGGCCAGCAACGAAATTCCTTGTGCACCGCCGATTTTATAAAATTCATTAATTCCGCAAATCTTTGCTGCAAAGAGAACTGCGGGGTTAATTTTATTTTTTGTAGGTGACAAAGCGGCAACTCTTTTACATCCTGCAAGTTGTGCCGGAATTCCAAGCATTAATAAAGTAGACGGAAGAACAGCCGTGCCGCCGGGTACATATAGAGCAACATTTTCAATCGCTCGGAATTCCCTCGAACATTTTACACCATCCATTGTTTCTATTTCGTATCCAACCGGGATCTGTTTGCGATGAAACTTTTTGATATTTTTTGCAGCAGTTAGCAATGCCTTTTTTGCTTCGCTATCCAGTTTTTTTTCTGCTTCTTCATATTCTTTTTTTGAAACCAATATTTTTTCAGCGCCGTAGCAATCAAATTTTTTCGCATACTTGAGCGCGGCATGCATACCGTTTCGTTTAACATCTTCAACAATAGGTTTAACTATCTTTAAGATATTTTCTGTTTCAAGTGCGCGACGAGTGAACAGACTGCTTAGCTTAATCTCCGAGATATTTTTTATCGAATAGATTTTCATAATATCATATTCTCAATTGGTATCAATAATAATCCGGATGCACCTGCAAGATGTAATTTCTCTTGGATTTCCCAGAACATTTCCGATGGAATAACAGCATGTACAGCAAGCATTGATTCGTCAGCCAGAGGAAGTATTGTAGGACTTTTTAATGCCGGAAGAATTTCGCGTATCTCTTGTAATGCGGATTTCGGTATGTTCATCATCAAGTACTTAGATTTTTTGGCATTCAAAGCAGATTCAATACGGAGAATTAAGTTTTTTAACTTCAGAAATTTTTCCGAATCACTTGCAATATTTTTACTGCCGATCAGCACAGCCTCTGAATCGAAAACAGTAATAAATTTTTTGAGCTTATTCAATTTTAGCGTATTTCCTGTAGAAACGATATCACAAATATAATCTGCAATTCCTAGAGACGGCGCAATTTCAACCGAACCGCTGATCTGGATTATCTTCGCATCTATTTTATTATTCCGGAAAAAATTGGAAAGAATTTTTGGATAAGATGTTGCAACACGTTTTCCGTTAATCTGATCAAGCTCTGGTATGTTTCTATCCTCTGGACCTGCCAGCATTAATCTGCATTTACCATAGGAGAGTCTTTTGATGATTTCGACATCGGCTTCTTTCTCTAACACAACATCTTCGCCCACAATTCCTATATCCGCAACGCCATCCTGGACATATTCGGGAATATCGTCATCGCGAAGAAATAGTAGATCCAATTCAAAATTACGTGCAGACACGATAAGACGATTAGAATAATTTTCTATATCCAAACCGCAAGTGCGTAAAAGCTGTAACGACTTCTCAGTAAGCCGACCGTTTTTTTGAATAGCTAGTTTCAAATTTCCGTTCATGATTTCTCCTTTAAAACAAAAAACCCCGTTGTAAGCGGGGTACATTTCAAATTAATTTATAATAATTTTTTAAAATACTCCGGCTTCCGTTATCGGGGATGAATGATGGTGACGATGATGAAAGACTAAAGACATATTGCTTTTCTTCTATTAATTTCT
>JAKAMS010000360.1 GCA_021812745.1 Bacteroidota bacterium
ATAGAATCATCAAACGTGATCTCAATTAAATTTCCGCAGTTAATTGCGCTGGCTGCAGTTGACGATATGTTGAATAAACCTGTGTTAATCAAGGAGGAGAACCGGAAATCAACGATTCTTCTTTACTCCAAAGAAAAAGAAAAAATTGAGATTACCGGTGTAAAAGAAAAAACGAATAACATTCTACTTTCGGGAAACATATTGCCCGGCAAAAATGTATTATCGCTTGTAAATGATTTGTCCGGTTACCGTTCAATCAAAATTTCGTTTAAGTCGTCCCATAAAGAAGTTGAGTTGAAGCTATAATTCATAAATATTCTTAAATTATCTCTGCATTTTTGCGCGAAAATGATAATGCTCAAAGCGCACAATATTTCAAAATAAAAATCATAACAAACTATGACCAAGAAAAAAAATCAATCAAGAAAAAATCTTTTTATGCAGATTGGAGTTGTAATTCTTCTGATTGCATTCGTTGCATATTTTATTTTGTCAAACGTGTTGGTTAGAAATGAAACCTCAAATAAAGATTTGGATAAAGCAGTGAGCGCTAAAACGGCATTCTCATTTGTAAAGGAAGGTGAATTATTATTCACCGATTCAAAAGGCAATACTATCACTAAAATTGATATTGAGATTGCTGATGATGATGAACAGCGTACAACGGGTTTAATGTACCGCGATAAAATGGATGAGAGCCAGGGAATGCTTTTTATTTTTGATACCGAAGAGTTGCAAGCTTTCTGGATGAAAAACACAATCCTTCCGCTCGATATTATTTACGTAAACGCCAAAATGGAAATTGTTTCGATTCAAAAGAATGCGGAACCATTCTCTGAAAAATCTTTACCTTCAATAAAACCGGCTCAGTATGTTGTTGAAGTTAACGCCGGCTACTGCGAAAGGCATGGCATTAAAGAGGGGGATAAAATTGCATGGAGAAAGGTTTAATTTGCGTGAAACGGAAAACGTGAAAGGCTAGAAGCGAGAATAATTAATTAGGGCCGAGTTTACCTCGACCCTTTTGGAAGTGTTTGTTATTTTTTCTTCCGAACAATCTTCTTTACTAATTTCTTAAGAACTTTTTTTTGCGGTGATTTCTTAACTGCTTTTTTTACAACCTTCTTTACTGCTGTCTTTTTGCTTTTTACGATTTTCTTCGCCACCGCTTTAACAGTTTTCTTCTTAACTGCCGGCTTAGTTTTTTTTACAGCAACTTTTTTCGAAGCGGTCTTTCCTTCTTTTCTTTTTTCCTTCTTTACTTTGTTGCTCACAACTTTCTTTTTGCTTGCAGTTTGTTTTTTCTGTTTTGAAGCTATTAGATTCAGCGCACCGCCGGCTTTGAACCATGCTATCTGTCCGGCATTAAATGAATGATTCAACATGATTTCATCCGATGAACCATTATTATGTTTTACAATCAGCTTAAATTGTTTTTCGGGAGCGAATTCACTCAATCCAACCAAACTTAATTTATCTTCTTCAAGTATCTTATCGTAATCTGCCGAATTTGCAAACGTTAACGGAAGCATTCCTTGTTTTTTCAAATTTGTTTCGTGAATACGCGCGAAACTTTTTGTTATGATCGCTTTGCCGCCAAGGAAACGCGGTTCCATTGCTGCGTGTTCACGTGATGAACCTTCGCCGTAATTTTCGTCGCCAACAACTATCCATCCAATACCTTGAGCTTTATAATCGCGCGCAACTTCGTGAACTTGTTTATATTCTCCGGTGAATTGATTTTTTGCTTCACCTGCATTTCCCGTGTAAGCATTGATCGCACCAAGGAACATATTCTTAGAGATATTATCAAGATGACCGCGGAATTTTAACCACGCGCCTGCCGGAGAAATATGATCCGTTGTGCATTTACCTTTGGCTTTCAACAATAAGGGAAGATCAATAAAATCTTTTCCGTCCCATGGTTTGAATGGTTCCATCAATTGTAATCGGCTGCTTTCCAGATTTATCTTCACTTCAGTTTTGAATCCGTTAGATGTTGGTGCCAAATATCCTTTTGTATCTTTCTCAAATCCTCTGCTTGGAAGTTCATCGCCAAATGGTGAATCAAGTTTTACCTGCTCGCCATTTTCATTTACCAAATAATCTGTTTCGGGATTGAAAGAAAGACTTCCTGAAATTGCAAGCGCTGTAACCAATTCCGGACTGGCAACGAAAGAAAGTGTATCCGGATTGTTATCGTTTCTCTTTGCAAAATTTCTGTTGAATGAATTTACAATTGTATTTCTTTCGCCGGTTTTAATATCCATTCTTTTCCACATTCCGATGCATGGTCCGCAAGCGTTAGCTAATACTTGTCCGCCGAACTCTGTAAGTGTTTGCAACTGTCCGTCTCGCTCAATTGTTGCTCGCACTTGTTCTGAACCGGGAGTAATTTTGAATTCAGATTTTGCTTTTAATCCTTTGGAAAGAGCTTGACGCGCAATGTTTGCAGAGCGGTCAATATCTTCATAGCTGGAGTTTGTACAGCTTCCAATTAATGCAACGCTGATTTTATCCGGATAATTATTTGCAACAACATCTTCTTTCATTTTTGAAATTGGATGAGCAAGATCCGGTGTGAATGGACCGTTGATATGCATTTCAAGTTCGCTTAGATTTATTTCGATCAGTTCATCAAAATATTTTTCCGGTTCGGCATAAACTTCGTTATCGGCTTTTAACAGATCGGCATTTTTTCTTGCGAGATTTGCAACGTCTGCGCGGTCTGTTTTTTCTAAATAAGCCGCCATTTTTTCATCAAACGCAAATAGGGAAGTAGTAGCGCCGATTTCTGCGCCCATATTGCAAATTGTAGCTTTGCCCGTACAAGAAATTGAATTAGCTCCTTCGCCAAAATATTCAACAATAGCACCGGTACCACCTTTAACTGTTAAGATGCCGGCTACTTTCAAAATTACATCTTTAGGCGAAACCCACCCGGAAAGTTTTCCGGTTAGTTTAATACCGATAAGTTTTGGCCATTTCAATTCCCATGGCATACCAGCCATAACATCAACAACATCCGCACCGCCGACTCCAATAGCTATCATACCAAGTCCGCCAGCGTTTGGAGTATGAGAATCTGAACCGATCATCATTCCGCCCGGGAAAGCATAATTTTCTAAAATTACTTGGTGAATAATACCAGCGCCGGGTTTCCAGAAACCTACTCCATATTTTTGGCAGATACTTTCGAGAAAATCATAAACTTCACGGTTCTCATCAATTGCGCGTGCTAGATCTTCCACCGAACCGCTTTGCGCAACAATTAAGTGATCTGCATGAGCAGTTGCCGGAACGGCAGCAGATTTTCTACCGGCATGCATAAATTGAAGAAGAGCCATTTGAGCTGTTGCGTCTTGCATTGCTACTCTATCCGGTGCAAAATCCGCAAAATCTTTTCCGCGCTGAAGCG
>JAKAMS010000361.1 GCA_021812745.1 Bacteroidota bacterium
GGAAAAGTAGGGCGGGTTTACGGATCTCTCTTTGGTCTTCTCACCATCATGAAAGCATTACCGCTTGCCTACAACCGCGATATGCAGGAAGACAAAATTCATCTTCTTCAAGCTTTAGACACAACTAAAGATTGCCTTCATCTAACTTCCGAGCTTTTGAAAAAAACTAATTTCAAAAAAGATAGATTTGAAAAAGAGCTTGATGGCGATCTGCTGCTTTCAACCGATCTGGTTGATTATCTAGTTTCCAGAAATGTGCCGTTTAGAAAAGCTCATAATATTGTAGGAAATATAGTAGCGGTTTGTGTTGACCGTGGAAAAAAATTAAATGAGCTGACTCTCGCTGAATACAAACAAATATCGTCCAAGTTTGAAAAAGATATTTTTAAACTCCTCGTCGCACGTTCAAGCATTCAAAATAAAAAATCTCAAGGCGGCACTTCGCCAAAAGAAGTTGAAAAGCAGATTAACTTTTGGAAAAAAGTTTTTAAAAAAGCTTAATTACTACTATTCTACCAATATTTTTTTAATTTTCCCGCCAACAATATTAGGTTCGTCTCGTCTAATTGTTGCAATTATTTTAAATTTCTATGAGGAATAGTCATGTCTAAAAAAGCAGTTTTCTTATTCGCGCTAATTGTTGCCTCGATGTTTTCGCTACAGGCATTTGCTCAGGAGACATCAACAAAAAAAGTTGGTTTTGATTTAAAAAATCTTGACCGCTCGGCTTCACCAACACAAAATTTCTATCAATTTGCAATTGGCGGCTGGTTAAAGAATAATCCAATACCAGACGATCAAACAAGATGGGGTGCCTTTACAATTATTGACGAAGAAAATAATAGGCAGCTTAAAAAAATTATTGACGAAGTGTCAAAAAATAAAAATTGGTCCAGGGGTTCCGCAGAACAAAAGATCGGGGATTTTTATGCGACCGGCATGGACTCTGCGAGAGTTGAAAAAGACGGCTACAAGCCAATTCTTCCCGATCTAAAAGCTATTGATGCACTTCAGACAAAAAAGGATTTTGTTAAATATTTAGCGGAGTTGCATCTAAGCGGCACGGGCGCTCTCTTTAATTTTTTCGTGAGAGATGATGCAAAAAAAAGCAGTGTAATGGCGCCGTATCTTTATCAAGGCGGACTTGGTTTGCCGGATGTGGAATACTATACAAAAGACGATAACCGCTCAAAAGAGATACGAGAAAAATATCTTCAGCATGTTACCAATTTGTTCAAGTTAACCGATGTTGACGCAGGAACAGCATCAAATTATGCTCAAACAATTTTAAATATAGAAACGCAACTCGCCAAAGCTTCTAATACCCGTCTGGAAAATAGAGACCCGGAAAAAAATTATAACAAAATGACAATTAATAATCTGAAACAAATTGCAGGCGGTTTTGATTGGGATTTGTATTTCGAAAATTTGGGTGTAGAAGGAATTAATCTGGTTATTGTTTCTCAACCAAAATTTATAACAGCAATGTCAGAGATGATTAATCAAGTTCCTCTGAACGATTGGAAAATTTATTTGAAGTGGAATGTTATTCGCGATGCTGCAAGCGCATTAAGCTCACCTTTTGTAAACGAACGTTTTGATTTTACTCAAAGATATTTGGCGGGAGCTAAAGCAATGCCGCCGAGATGGAAAAGAATCATTGGCGCCGTTAACGGTACTATGGGAGAATTGTTGGGACAAATTTATGTGAAAGAATATTTCCCGCCTGAAGCAAAAGCGCGGGCACAAAAAATTGTAAGCAATATTCTTGTTGCAATGGGAGAAAGCATAAAAGGATTGGAGTGGATGAGCGAAGCGACCAAAGAACAAGCATTGATAAAACTAAGCAAGTTCGGTGTTAAAATAGGTTATCCGGATAAATGGAAAGATTACAGTGCATTGGATATAGAACGCGATTCTTATTACAAAAATTTAGAAAGAGCAGGCAAGTGGGCCAGAAAAGTAAACCTTGCTAAAATTGGCAAACCGGTTGAAAAAGCTGAATGGGGAATGACTCCGCAAACGGTTAATGCTTCTTATAATCCAACAAGAAATGAAATTACTTTTCCTGCAGCAATTCTTCAGCCGCCGTTTTTTAATCAATATGCAGATGACGCAATTAATTACGGCGCTATGGGCGCTGTTATAGGTCATGAAATTTCTCATGGCTTTGATGATCAGGGAAGAAAATATGATGCGGTTGGAAATATTAAAGATTGGTGGACAAAAGAAGATGCAGACAAATTCAAAGCGCGCGCTCAGAAATTGATTAATGAATACAACAATTTTGTAGTAATAGATACATTCAAAGTTAATGGCGCGCTTACAATTGGCGAAAACATTGGAGACCTCGGCGGACTTACAATCTCTTTTGCGGCTTTCAAGAACACGGATCAATTTAAGAAGGGAGAAATGATTGACGGATTTACTCCCGCTCAAAGATTTTTCCTTGGATGGGCTCAGGTCTGGGCAACCAACAGCCGTCCAGAAGCATTGAAATTGCAAGTGAAAACAGACGTTCATTCGCCAAGTCTTCAAAGAGTTAATGGACCTCTAATGAATTTACCTGAATTCTTTAAAGCTTTCGATGTTAAACCGGGCGATCCGATGAGAAGTCCGGATGATAAAATTGTAAAAATTTGGTAATCAAATTGAAATATGGACACAGTCAAGGATTTGTATATACAAACATTATTTCTTTATCTTTATCTTGATCGTGTTCATAATCTTGATCATTTTATATTCACAATAAATCTTTAACCTAACTGAGGATCTATGTACGCACTCGAAGTTAAAAATCTAACCAAGACTTTCGATAAGCTGGTCGCGGTTGATAACGCATCGTTTGAAGTGCCCGAAGGTTCGATATTCGGATTGATCGGGCGTAACGGCGCAGGCAAAACAACAACCATCAGAATGATGATGAACATCTATCTTCCTGATTCCGGCGAAGTTGTTTTGCGCGGGACTAAAGTAGGGCAGGATTTCAAAAATCAAGTCGGCTACTTACCTGAAGAACGCGGGCTTTACAAAAAAATGAAAGTCCTTGAGACACTTCTTTATTTTGCTGAGTTAAAAGGAAAATCTGGCAGAGAGATACATAAAAAAGCAGAAGAATATTTAAAACGATTTGATCTATACGACCGAAGATTATCTAAGATCGAAGACCTTTCAAAAGGAAATCAGCAGAAACTTCAATTTATTACGACTGTTCTTCATGAACCTGAATTTATCATTCTTGATGAACCATATTCCGGACTCGATCCGATCAACACAAATTTATTAAGAGAAATTATTATTGAGATGAAGCAAAAAGGAAAAGTAATAATTTTTTCAACTCATTTAATGGATTTTGCAGAAAAAATGTGCGACCATATTGTTATGATTGATCATGGTAAAATCATTCTTAA
>JAKAMS010000362.1 GCA_021812745.1 Bacteroidota bacterium
AATATGTTTTTTATACTTCCTTTTACTTTAGGATTAATGCCGGTCGCTTATAAATATTTTGGAAGTTCTGATGATAAACGTTTCTTTTCAAAACTGATGACTTATTCTGCTTTCTTTTTTATATGGGGATTTATTTTTCTTTCACTATTCAGCAAAGAAATTGTTCATTTATTTGCGGTGAAGCCGGAGTATTACAGTTCTTATCTGATTGTACCTATAATTCTTCTATCATATGTTTTCAGCGGAATACGGATTACAGCTTCACTTGGAATGCTGCTGACTAAAAACACAAAACATATAGCATGGATTACTCTTGGCGCTGCCGGCTTGAACATTGTTCTTAATTTTATTTTTATTCCGGTATTTGGAATTATCGCCGCCGCTATCAACACTTTAGTTTCGTTTATAATATTCTATATTATCACACAAAATTTTTCCGACAAATATTATAAGATCCCTTTTGAAAATTATAAAATTTTTCTCATGCTTGTTTCCGGTTCCATTATAGCCGGAACAATTTATTTTCTTCCCGTTATGAATAGTGTTTTAGAAATTTGCATCAAACTTCTTCTGGTGAGTTTATTTCCGTTTGTGCTCTATCTCTTTCGTTTTTTTGAGAAAGCGGAACTCGAAATAATTTTAAATCCCGCAAAGATTTTAGATTTTGTAAAAGGAATTGTAAAAGGCGCCGATAAAAATTCAACCGATTCCGGCACTCTAATGCCATGAAAAAAGTGTTAATTATAACATATTATTGGCCTCCGGCGGGCGGCATTGGCGTTCACCGCTGTTTAAAATTTGCAAAATATCTGCGCGAGTTCGGCTGGGAGCCTGTTATTTGCACTGCCGAAAACGCCGAGTATCCGGTTCTTGATGAGGGAAATTTAAAAGATGTTCCGAGTGATGTTAAAATTCTGAGAACAAAAATATGGGAACCATACAATCTTTTTAAGTTCATCACCGGAAAGAAAAAAGAAGAGAGAATACATAATGTTTTTCTGGAAGAGGACAAGCCGAGCTTAGCACACAAACTTGGAATCTGGATCAGAGGAAATATTTTCATTCCCGACGCGCGTAAATTTTGGATTCGTCCTTCTGTTAAATTCTTGTCAAAATACTTAAAAGAAAATCCGGTTGATATTTTATTTACCAACGGTCCGCCGCAATCAACTCACATGATAGCATACGGCGTTAAGAAAAATTTAGGAATTCCTTGGCATGCGGATTTTCAAGATCCATGGACTCAAGTTGATTATTTTCCGCAATTGATGCTTAACCCGATCTCAAAACGTATTCACGAGGCAATGGAACAGCGCGTCTTTCGTAATGCAGACAAAGTTACTATCTGTAGCGACACATGGAAAGGCGATCTTGAATCAATCGGCGCTCAAGATGTAGGCGTGATTGTTTGGGGTTATGATGAAGACGACTTTAAAAATGTTTCCGTTACACTTTCTAAAAAATTCACACTCAGTCATTTCGGAAGTTTGGGACCAGATAGAAATGCAAAAACTTTGTGGAAGGCGCTTTCAATTCTTTCTAAAGAGAATAAACAATTCTCTGATGATCTCGAAATTGAACTTGTCGGATTTATCGGTCACGCAATTGTTGATGAAATCAATTCGCTTGGATTATCAAATAATCTAAAGTTGTCTGCACATATCTCAAGAGAAGAAACACTTGAGAGGATGCATCAAGCACAGGTTTTGCTTCTGATTCTCAACGACATGCCGAATGTGAAAGGGCGGTTGCCCGGAAAACTTTTTGAGTATCTCGCTTCTCGTAGACCAACTCTTGTAATTGGTCCGGAAGAAAGTGACGCATCTAAGATTGTTCATAGCGTTAATGCCGGATTCACTTGCGATTTTAACGATCTAGATAAAACATTAGCAACTATGAGAGATTTATATAAAAAATATAAAGAAGGAATGTTGTTGCCGAATCAAACTGACATTTCACAATATTCAAATAAAAATTTGACGAAAAAATTAACTGGTTTTTTAGATCAAATAATCTCTCGGCGTTCTATTCGGTGAAGTAAACAATAAGTAAGTCAAAAAGTAAGAGCGAATGAAGAAAAAAATCAAAGTACTCTGTTTTACGGATGATATTGCCGGGCGCGATGTTGAGATGATGCTTCCAATCCGATATTTTGCAGAACGATTTTTAAATTGCGAATTCTATCATTCGCTCAACATTGATATTCATGAAATATATCGCCAACGACCGGACATCATTCTTCAAGCGAATACAATAGGCTCCAATTTATATTTCGAAATTTCCAAAATTGCGCATGAACAGAACATTCCTATTTTCGCGCTGATATCTGAAGGCAATTTTAGAACGGACGGGAGCTTTGATTATTGGGGGTTTAACCGCGATAAGAAATTCTATCAAGAATACGTATGTTGTTGGAGCGAACACACTGCAGAATTCTTAAGGAAGGAAGTCACGGAAGCAAAAGATAAAATTGTTGTAACGGGCGGTGTTGGATTTGACCGTTACGTCATTTATAAATATTTAAGCAAAGAGAATTTTCTTCGTAAATATAGCCGCACAAATTTTTCAAAAATTATCGGTTATGCAGGATGGGCTTTCGGCAAGCTGGATCATAAACGAGGAAGAAGCGAATTGCTTGTCTGGGCAAGAGGCGATGAGAACAAACTGCTCTGGATTGAAGAACAACGTAAAAAGGTTAGAGATATTCTAAAGCAGGCAATTGAAAATAATCCGTCAACTTTATTTATTCTAAAACAGCATCCGCAGGAAAACTCACCTGAAAGAACAGAGCCGGTAAAAAATGAAATGAGCGAACTCGCACATTATGAGAACGTTCTATATTTATGCGGCGAAGAATCAATTCATGATCTTATAAGCGTTTCGGATTTATGGACTTGCTTCGAATCTACTTCCGCGCTTGAAAGCTGGTTGATGGGCAAGCAAACAATTTTTATTAATCCGGAAAAAGATTTCAACCGCGACCAGCTTTATAATGGTTCAGCGCTAATTCAAAATTATGATGAGTTTCAGAAATTGATTGATGAATTTTACTCAAACGGTAGAATTGAACAATTTTTCGATAAAGAGAAATCAGCAACAAGAAATGAATTGATTAGAAACGTAATCGGCTTTGGCGACGGGATGAATCATATCCGTGCCGGATATTATCTCCAAAAAACAATTAGCAAATATTATAACGCTTATAACCGACAACCCATAACTGATAACCAAACACCAATAACCAATAACCAATCACTTTATAGTTTTCACTTCTGGCATTTCTTTGTCTACTATCTTATAAGAATCGCCGGACCGTTTTACAACCGCGCGCTTTATTCACGGCTTTATAAATTCAAGAAGCACCTTTGGGTTTTCGAAAATTATAAGATGACCAAACT
>JAKAMS010000363.1 GCA_021812745.1 Bacteroidota bacterium
ACACTTCCTATACCGGCGTTTAACGTTAATGATTCAGTTACAAAATCAAAATTTGATAACAAGTACGGCTGCCGTGAATCATTGGTTGATGCAATCCGCAGAGCAACCGATCTAATGATGGCGGGAAAAGTAGCCGTTGTTGCCGGTTACGGTGATGTTGGAAAAGGATCTGCTCAATCATTAAGAAGTGCTGGTGTGCGTGTGATTGTTACAGAAATTGATCCGATCTGTGCTTTGCAAGCGGCTATGGATGGTTATGAGGTTAAGAAAATTAAAGATGCTATTCCGCGTGCCCAATTAATCGTAACAGCTACAGGTAATGTTGATATTATAACCGAAGAACATTTCCGTTTGATGAAAGACAAAACAGTTGTTTGTAATATTGGTCATTTCGATAATGAAATTGATATGGCCTGGTTGAATGGAAATTATGGAAGAACAAAAGATACTATCAAACCGCAGGTGGATAAATATACAATTGATGGAAAAGATATAATTATTTTAGCGGAAGGAAGGTTAGTCAATCTTGGATGTGCAACGGGTCATCCGTCATTTGTAATGTCCAATTCATTTACAAATCAAGTTCTTGCTCAATTAGAACTCTGGAACAATTCCGATAAGTACGAGCATAAAGTTTATATGCTTCCAAAACATCTTGATGAACAAGTAGCAAGATTACACTTGGAAAAAATTGGCGTTGAATTAGATACACTGAGCGAGAAGCAGGCAAAATATATCGGCGTTAAAGTTGAAGGACCTTATAAAGCAGATTATTACAGATACTAAAGAATATTTTTAGAGAAGGATATAAAAAACCTCCGCATTAAACGGAGGTTTTTTGTTTTATGTGGTAACAAAACTCTGATTAGGACTAGATCCTAAAAAGTATTTACCTCTCAATTTCAGAAGATCGAACAGTGCGTTGAGAAGCGTATGAATATCCGATGGCTTACTCAGATAAATATCGCAGCCTGCATCAAGAGCGTTTATTCTGTCTTTATTAAAAGCGTGAGCCGTGTAGCAGACTACCGGTATTTCTGAAAAGTCTGGATTGTTCCTCATCTCTCTAGTCAAGTCGAGACCGTTTTTATCACCTTTGATTGAAATATCCATCAAGATGATATCATATTTTTCTCTACTCATTAAACTATAGAAAGACTCAGAGGAATCGCAGATATCAACCATAAAATATTTTTTGAGAAACAGTTGAAGAAATTTTTGATTCTCAAAATCATCTTCTGTGATCAGAAGCCTTGGTTTTACTTCCGTTGTATTCCCCATCTTTTTTCTCCGTTCAAAATTACCGTGAAAGTTGTTCCGTGATTTATCTCACTTCTTACTTTTATTTTTGCTTTGTTTACATCTATAAAGCTTTTTATCAAAGAAAGTCCTAAACCGGTTCCATCATAACGGCGTGTGTATCCCATCTCTTCTTGTGTAAATGGAACAAACAGTTTGTCAATATATTCTTTGGATATTCCTTTCCCTGAATCGGAAACATCTACACAAACAGACGAACCGCTTTGGTAGATGTTCATTTTAATCCATCCTTTGTCTGTGTACTTAATTCCATTATCAAGTAGGTTCATAAAGATTTGAGCTAACGCATAATGATCTACAATTACAGAAACTTCTTCATTAATCGAATTGGTCAATTCTAATGCGAGACCTTTCTCTTCCGCCATAGACATAAATTCGTTTTGAAGTGTTTTTAAAAGTGAGTAGAGATCTACCAATTCAAAACGTGCATCATACTTGCCGGTATGAAGTTGAGACACGTTAAGCAGAAGATCAAAAGTTCTGTAAAGACGTTTGCTGTTATTCTTCATCGAACGCAGAATGTTTGAATACTCATCCTTCTTTTCATCATGTAATTCATCAGCTAACAAATCTGAATAGCCGACTATAACATTTAAAGGCGAGCGAATTTCGTGAGAGATTTGTGCGAGAAAAAATTCTTTCATCCGTTTGGCGTCTTCTGCTCTTATAAGTGCTTCTTTAAGATCGCGTTCGGTATTTTTTAAATCGGTAATATCACGTCCGTAAACCTGGCAGACATGAAATTTAGAAACACCTTCTATAGTGAATTGAAAATATCTTCCTCCCAATAAAGCCGTATCGCTAATTGTTAGGTTATTTGCAATAACTTCTTTTATATCGTGGTCGTTTACAAACGGAAGTACTTTTTGAGCTTGCTCTCCTACAAGATTTTTGCCCGGTAATATTTTGTGCGCGGAGTTATTGGCAAGTATAATTAATCCTGTCGGGTCGAATCTGAAAACCGGGTCGGGAGAAAGGGAAGCAAAAAGAGCCATTAGTTCCGCTTGTTCCAGCTTAAGGTTCTTTTCCTCTTCAAGATGCTTCTTCTTCATAGGTATAATTATATAGCGGTAATAGATAAACGATACCGCCATTACAATTACTATCATCAATAACGAGAGGAGAAGGGGATTCTCTATACTAAACAGAGTCTCCGGCTTTATCGTTCTCGGTAAAGACTGAAAAGAAGAGTCCAAAGATGATTTGGGCGATTGTTGTAAGAATAAAAAAAGAAAAGGCATCAGCAAACCCGAATAATAGATTTGAAAGTTTTGTTATTATTGTGAACTGGTAAAAAAGAAAAACAGTAAGGAACACACTTATTTTTCCTATCAAAACATAATTTGTAATTAAATTTTTGAGAATAATTAATGTAATGCCCAAGTTCAATAATACATAAACCAATGTTATCTGGTTCATATTAAAATGAAAAACAGTCGGCGAGAACAAAACCAAAATTATTAGAAAGAACCAGATCCAATACTTTCTAAGAAGATTTTTTTCGATTATTGAAAGGAGCAAACAGTAAATAAGTAAAATTGAGATTTGACTCTGCAAAGGAGATCTTATAACATAAAAAAACAATAAATTTATTGGATCAATGAACGCCAAGATTAAAAAGAAGATAAAATATTTTCCTTTAAATTGCTTAAATGGCGGCAGGAGCCACACAATGATACTTGTAAAAAACAGTAATTTAGAAATATCAGTGGGTGTCATCAGTAATTGCAAAATGGTGGACATAACATGGCCTGCTCTAACGTTGCATCTCCGTAAGATAGAGAAAGAACAGAAGCCCTCACTTCTACTGTAACAAGATCAGAAGCTGTTGTTGCGGTAGTGCTTAATGCATTTGTGCCAACTGTAGATTTTCCGTGTTTAACCGGTTTTTGAGTTTTTAATAAGTTTTGTATCATGCTTTTGCTGAAGATGAACATCTTTTCATCATTTCGCATATCTACACGCTCTCTTGATAGAAACTCTCTCTTTTCGTTACGTACTACTACTTGATTGTTTTTTACGGTTATTAATATATAATCTTTTCCTTTTTCAAGTGCGGCTTGCAAATCTGCAACGCT